>JAHEYX010000351.1 GCA_023251415.1 Chitinophagales bacterium | reverse complement strand
GAAGCATTTGAAATGATGGTATCGGTGGCAAGCAATTCGGCATCGTTAACCCCTAATACAATGGTTTTAACACCTCCGGTTGCAGGAGCAGAAATGAGTACCTTTTTAGCACCGGCAGTAAGGTGTTTAGCGGCATCCTCTTTATTGGTAAACAATCCGGTAGATTCTAATACCACATCAATGGCTAAGTCTTTCCAAGGTAATAATTCGGGTTGCTTTTCTTTGGTAATCAGGATTGATTTTCCATTAATGATCAAATGGGATTCAGACCAATCAACCGTTCCATCGAAAGGATGTTGAGCCGAATCGTATTTAAATAAATGCGCGAGGGTTCGAGTATCGGTTAAATCGTTAATAGCAATAACTTCTAAGTTAGTTTTGTGGAGCAAGGCCCGCAATGATAATCGTCCTATACGTCCAAATCCGTTGATCGCAACTTTCATAATAAGTGGATTTTAATTTACCTGACAAAAGTAATATTCAGAATTGGTTTGCATGAACAAATACGAAGATTAATTCAGCAGCAGACCAATTCTGAAAAAACAAGCAGCATATAAACAGTAAAAATGAACTTTTAGTTTATGCCGGTGCATAAAATGTTTATAATTATCTTTCATTTTATTTTGAAAGTTCAGAAACCTCGTATACATTTGCAGTACAATTAGTCGCCATGAAATTGCAAGAAGCCAAACAAGAATTCGTAGACGCCTGGGGCACATTCGGCACCCAATGGGGCATTAACCGAACCATGGCTCAAATTCATGCCCTCTTGATGGTCAGTGATGAAGCTTTAACTACGGATGAAATTATGGACCAATTGCAAATCAGTAGAGGAAATGCCAATATGAATTTACGTGCATTGATTGATTGGGAATTGGTATCACGTAAACATAAAAAAGGAGAACGCATCGAGTATTTTGAAGCAGAAAAAGATATTTGGAAAGTTGCTGTGCGTATTATTCGGGAACGAAGAAAAAAGGAAATTGATCCGATGCGTAAAACCATTAAAGGTTTGATGGATATTGAAGATAAGGCGCAAAACAAAGAATCGGCGAAAGCATTTTTAACCTTGCTGAAAGACATTGAAGACTTTGCCAATGCCGCCGATAAAATTACAGACAAGTTAGTACTTAGCGATAAAGGTTGGTTCTTTATTTCATTAATGAAAATGATGAGTTAGTTTTTTTTAATTAAATATTTCATTATTTTCTGAAACTTCTGATAGTTATGTTAAACATTACTGCCTATTGCATTTACCTGTTGCTTACTTATACCATTACCGTTCATGTAGGTTGGTCGTTCTACAAAAATGGAAGAATCTATATCTTGGAAGAATTGCACGACGAAGCATTAACCGACCATATAAACCGCCTATTATTGACCGGCTATTACCTATTAAACCTAGGTTATGCGGCTTTAATGCTTAAAAACTGGGAAGAAATAACCACTTTGGTACAATGGATTACTTCTATTACCACCATCGTTGGCCGCATACTGATTGGCCTAGGACTGATGCATTATTTAAACATGATGGGAATATACTTGCTCCGCAAATACAACTATTTTTCTTAACAATTAAATTATATACTTATGAATAACCAGCTCGTTAATTCGATTACATCCTTCAATTTGATGGCGTATTACATCTATTTACCTGTAATCATTTTGCTTACTTGGTATGTGGCTCGCACCTTATTTCGCAACAGTAAAATATTTATGCTCGACATATTTCACGGCAGTAGTGAAATTGCTTTATCGACCAATAAACTCTTTGAAGTAGGTTTTTATTTACTCAATTTAGGCTTTGCCTTAGTAATCATGCGAGTGAGTGTTGAATTGAATAATGCCCGTACCATGATGGAAACATTAAGCAGTAAAATAGGCGGTTTCGCGATTTACCTGGGTATTATGCTCTTCTTTAACTTATACTTATTCTTTAGAGGAAGACGCATCTCCAGACAACGCGCCAGAGAATATGCCCTTACCCCAAGTGGTCAAGTTATTCAATAAATTAAAAAAAAGGGACGCTGATTAGCGTCCTTTTTTTTTAATTTGCAATTTTCTTTAATCCGTCTAAAGCACTGCTATCATTAGGTTTCAACATGAGCGCTCGATTAAAAAGCTTTTTGGCTTCTTCGTTCTTACCCAGCATTAAATTATTCCAAGCACATAAAACCACGATGTCATAGTCAAACGGATAAGCTCCAATAGCATTATCTAAGTAGGTTTTGGAGGTGGTATAATCTTTACGGTAATAATAAATTAAGCCAAGTGAATAATTAACTTGTGAATTATACGCATCCATTTTTAAGATGGCTTTGTATTGCACAATTACTTCATCCCAACTGTATAAAGCCGATAATGGGTATATGTATCCCAATTTCGCTTCCACGCTATTCGGGTAAATTTCAGTTGCCTTTTTATAATACGTTGCCGACGTTTTATAATCAGCAGCGAGATAATACAACCAACCCAAACGAAGATTGATTTCATACGAAGCAGGGTCATAAACGGTCTTTAAAGTGGTAATTGCCTCGGTATATTTTTGTGCTGTTTCTAAAGCATAACTTTTTTCAAAAGCCTTTTGTACAGCTGTTTGTGCATAGCCGGATTGAACCGCTAAAAAGAAGCACGCTACGAATAAAATTTTCTTTAAAATGTCCATGATGTTGTAATTAAGAATTGTTGTGAGTAATAAGTATAGGCTGTTTTAAATGGAGGACCGCTGTTAGCTTTATTCGGTATAATGCGATAAATTGCTACGCGCTGGCTGTAATCATAACTTAGATTGATTTTTATATGTGACGGTAAAAATACAATTAAATTGACATTTGCAGCCTGCCTGGTTCGATCACTGGTTAAGTAGATGGTATTTAAACTTGGATGGGTATAATATTGCGTATTACCATAGATATAAGCCATTTCTAACCAAAGTATTTTCATTAGTTTTTGACCGGCCTTCGCTTGAACTACTAAGTTATTTTCTTTAAAATAATTGGTCATGGATACAGCAGCAGTAAGGTAAGTAGTATAATTGCCATGCGGATACCAACTTGAACCAAGGCTTGCTTGTATTACCGTTGAAGTATCGTCAAAGGCGTAATAGGCTTTAGCTAAAAATTCAAAATTCTTATACTGCTTTTTAGCTCCCATTCCTACTTGAATAAAATTGGTGATAACAGCGGTTGACTTATCATCCGGAATGGTTATTTGTTTGGCCACTACACTCCCTTTCGGATGCGGTGGTCCGGCAGGCACCCAAATTATCGTATCCTTTAAATAGCGATGCCAATCCTCCCCTTTCGTATGAGTGAATTGTACGGT
>JAHEYX010000350.1 GCA_023251415.1 Chitinophagales bacterium | reverse complement strand
AAGCAGTAAGTGATACCGGAATCATAACTATCAGTTGGGATGCTAATACCGAAAGCGATTTAAAAGGTTATGTCGTTTATCGTGGTTTAATTAACGCTGAGCAAAATTATACCCGTATGATGATTGAGCCAATAAAAACAAACCATTATAGTTGCGCTTTACCTAAAGAGGCACGTAATAAATTTAATTTCCGTATAACTGCTATCGATCAAAATTACAATGAAAGTCCGTTTGCTTATATACAAGCTCAAATGCCTGATGTTACTCCTCCACTTCCACCTTATTTAACCGCAGTACAACCAAATGCAAGTTCAATAAAATTAGCTTGGACTGCATCGGCAAGTTCAGATGTAAAAACGTATGCTGTTTTAACAGCAGCTACCAATGACAGTGTGAAACAATGGATGACAATATCAACTGTTCCGAATACGCAAACAACGCTTGAATTAGCCGCACCTGCTGCTTCAAGTAACTATGCAATCATTGCTACTGATAGTGCCGGATTAACTTCAGTTTATTCAAATGTTGTTTTTATTGAAAAACAAGCGGCAGCAGAAGCTATGCAGCTTATAACAAGTATAAATGGATTTTACGACAGTACCATGAATAGTATTCAAATCACTTATGATGCTTCCGATTTCCTTTTAACTACACATTATCATTTATTCCAAAAAATAGCCAATTCAACATGGTTACCAGTACCGGAAAGCGCCGGTGAAAACCGCATTGCTGTTCATGCTGTAGAAGCGCATGAAACCTATACTTTTAAAGTAATGTGGCAAGATGAAAATGGATTTTATCACGATTGCAGTAAAGCGTTAATTCTTACAATTCCATAGGTATGCAGCGATTAAGTACATTACTAGTAGGGCTTCTTTGCACTGCACTGACCGCTAAGGCTCAAGACCTTAGTACCATTAAACAGGCAAAGCCGCTTAGCTTAACCGGAAACATAGGCATTAACACCACTTATTATGAACAAAGTGGTTTTAAATCGAGTGTCAATCCCATGGGTTATGGCATTGCTGCATCATTGGTTCCAAGTATCTATGGAGTAGCTTTACCATTTAATTTTGTTTATGCTAAAAGCAGTAAAAGCATTAGCCAACCGTTTAATCAATTTTCGCTTAGTCCTACCTATAAATGGATTAAACTTCATGGCGGTTATACCCATTTGAATTTTTCTCCATCCAGTTTGGCCGGCAAAACCATACTTGGTGCCGGCGTAGAATTGACTCCGGGTATATTGCGTGTTGGCTTTGTTTATGGTCAATATAATGCACGCATAATTGCCGATACTGCCTTTATTCAAACACCTGCTTACCGACGCATGGGCCTTGCCGGTAAAATTGGTATTGGTAGAGAAAATAATTTCTTTGATTTAATTGTATTGCACGCCAAAGACGATCAAAATTCGTTACCGAACTTAAGCGCGCCATTTAATGAAACCATCACGCCACAAGAAAATGTATTAGGTGGTTTTAATTCCAAATTCACCATAAAAAAGCACTGGATTTTAGAATCCGATGCCAGCGAAAGTGCTTATACCAAAGATGTGCGCTCGACCGAATTGGATTTATCGGATACACGTTTGACAAAGTATAATAAATACATTAAAAAAATAATGATACCTCGATTGTCATCCGGTATTGCCTATTATGCGCATGGCAATTTCAGGTACCAGCAGCAAGCCTTTTCGTTGGGGGTTGACTACAAACGAATTGCTCCGAATTATTACAGCATGGGTGTTGACTACAGCTATGATGATTTGGAAGCAATACAAGTTCAAAGCAGTTTTTTGACCTTTAAAAGTAAACTCTTCGCCATGCTCGGAACCGGCGTTCAAACCGATAATTTAAACGAATTGAAAGGTGCGAAAACACAACGCAAAATTTATACCCTTAACCTAAACTATACTGCTAATACGCATTTAAGTATAGCAGCGGCGTATGCCAATTACGGCATTGCACAACGCGATGGACGTACCCGTTTGAATGATACGATACGCTTAGAAAATGCCAATAATAACTTCAACTGTACTCCGGTTTATACCTACAGTACATCCAAATTAATTCATGTAGTGGTTGGAAGTTACAATTACATGAAAATGGATGATAAAAATAAATTCAGTAGTAAATATGCTAACAGCGAAGTAAATACAGCTTTTATCAATTATGCATTAACCGTTCAAAATAGTAATTTAACTATTGGCAATACGCTGAATTATACCGCCATTAATGTATTAGAACGCACGCTGGAAAACAAAGGTTACACTTTACAATTGACTAAAGTATTACTGAATAAAAAAATGCAGACCACCTTAAGCGGCTCGTATTTGAATAATTATATTCAACACAAAAAAAACGGAAACACTATAATAGCCGGTTTACAAGTAAACTATCAAATTAACAAAGCCAATAATTTACGCTTACAGATAAGAAGTATGCAAGCGCAATCCAGTGCTAAATCCAGTGAATTGCGTGCCGATTTAAGCTACAATTATAGCTTTTAACGCTGCTTGGTTTTAAAGATCCTTAAGCCATATCTGCTTTTAAATAATAGGCATGCTAATCCTGGCAAAGCCTACAAAATGCTTGTTTTCAGGTATTAAATGGTTATTTACCGACTATCCCCCTTAAAATACTTAATTTTTGAGGAAAAATTCCTATTTTTAAACGCCTAAAATTTACCCTGTAAAGGGATTTAAACAGACTACTCACCTCGGAAACGAAACATGTTAAAGCATATTCTTTTTGCTTTCTGGTTTTTACTTGCCTTACAATCGTTTGGTCAAGCAACTTCCTGTCCGCCAAACATTGATTTCGAAAACGGCAATTTTGGAAATTGGGAATGTTTTACCGGTTCTGCGCCGGGTACCGGAGCCATGACTGCTACTGCTCCGATTGCCAACCGACATACCATTGTAACAGGTGCAGGTGTAGATCCGGTTGGAGGTTTTCCGGTTGTTGCTCCGGGTGGAGGAAACTTTTCTGTTCGTTTAGGAAACAGCAATACCGGTTCTCAAGCCGAACGCATTCGTTATAAAATTCATATTCCTTCCGGATTTAACAATTACAGCTTATTGTATAGTTATGCCGTAGTATTTCAAGATCCCGGTCATCCTGCAGCACAACAACCGCGTTTCATTGTACAAGCTTTTGACTCAGCCACGAATGCTGCTATTGTTTGTTTACCTCAACCTTATGTTGCCGGTTCTTCCTTACCCGGTTTTATTTATGCTAATGGTGCCTGGTATCAACCATGGGTAACTCGTACCCTCAACTTATCAGGCATGGGTGGTAAAACCGTCTACGTTCAATTTACCACTGCCGAT
>JAHEYX010000349.1 GCA_023251415.1 Chitinophagales bacterium | reverse complement strand
GGAGATATACAAGGCACGCAACAAAGTGGTGTAATGGAACTTCGATTGGCCAATTTAGCCAAGGATGTAGCCATTTTACAAGCCGCACGCGATACGGTTCAAGAACTATTGACTGAAGACCCGGAATTGAGTAGTGAAAAAAATGCATTGCTCAAGTTTCATTTCGAAAAAAAGAAGAAGCAACGTACCGATTGGAGCAAAATATCTTAGTGCAGCAAGCATTACCGGATAAAAAACGCTATTTCTGAACCCAATTCAACAGATTTAAAAAAGATTGCCGTAATTTGGCGGCTCAAACCTAATCACTTGTTTTTTCGCGTATGCTAAAAAAAATAATCATAGCAATTGATGGATTTTCATCCTGTGGCAAAAGTACGGTGGCTCGACAATTAGCTAGCGAATTGGGATATATTTATATCGATTCAGGTGCTATGTATCGTGCGGTAACGTATTATTTCCTCAAAAACAAAGTGGATATTCATAATGAAGCGGCTGTAGAAGAAGCTTTACATCATATTCACATCACTTTTCATTTAAACGAGGCTAAACAACCGGAAGTGTATTTGAATGATGAGAATATTGAAAAGCAAATACGTACAATGGAAGTTTCTTCCTATGTAAGCCCTGTCTCTACGATTAAAGCTGTCCGTCAAGCGATGGTTAAGCAGCAACAAAAAATGGGCGATAAAAAAGGAATCGTGATGGATGGTCGTGATATTGGAACAACCGTATTTCCGGAAGCCGAATTAAAAATATTTTTGACTGCACATCCTTTGGTTCGGGCACAGCGACGTTATGAAGAGTACAAACAGAAAGGCGAACATGTACAAAAAGAAGACATTCTGCAAAATCTAGCTGAGCGCGATCGAATAGACAGTACACGTGAAGAAAGCCCTTTACGAAAAGCTGCCGATGCGATAGAAATCGATAATTCAAATTTGAACCGCGAACAACAATTGCGTTTAATTGTTGAATTGGTAGATATGGTTGTAAACGACAACAAGAGTATTGGTAAGAAGCAAATTGAAGTAGAAAAATATTTATGGCGTACCTTGGTAGAAATGCCGGTTTAATGCTATTGGAATCGAATAATAAATTGAAGCAACAGGTGTTATGAAATCATTTAATGTACCGCTATTTTATCGCAGTGATTTAATTACCGGAATAAAAAATAAACGAAAGCAAGCTGATAAACTTAAAAAAGATTTTTGCCCTACTTTGCTTGATTTCGGTAGTTTACAAATCTATTTAGCCCGTCATTTTGGATTTTGCTATGGTGTTGAAAATGCCATAGAAATATCTTTCCGGGCAGTTGATGAAAACCCCACTAAACGTATCTTTTTATTGAGCGAAATGATTCACAACCCGCAAGTCAATGAAGATTTACAAAGTCGTGGTATACAGTTCTTGATGGATACCGGGGGCAAACAAATTATTCCTTGGGAAACACTAAAAGCGGATGATATCGTTATCATTCCGGCCTTTGGAACAACCCTTGAAATTGAAGCCAAAATTAAGTCATTGGGAATCTCACCGGTGCACTACAATACCACTTGCCCATTTGTTGAACGGGTGTGGAATAAGGCCGAGCAAATTGGCGAAAACGGTTATACAGTGGTTATTCACGGTAAACCCAAACACGAAGAAACACGTGCAACCTTTTCGCACAGCCAGTCGCATACCCCATCAATTGTCGTTTATGATATGGCAGAGGCCATTAAATTAGGGGAATATATCTTAGGTGAAAAAGAGCCGAGTAGTTTCTATACCGAATTTGCCGGTCAACTATCCGAAGGTTTCGATTTAGAGAAAGACTTAAACAAAATTGGTGTTGTTAATCAAACCACCATGCTTGCAACCGATACACAAGCAATCGCAGATTATTTACGGGGTATAATAAAATTAAAATACCAGGCAGCCGAAGAGGTGATGTCGAATTATTTTGCCGATACCCGTGATACCTTGTGTTATGCAACTAATGACAACCAAACTTCGGTAAGGCATTTATTAATGCAGGATGCTGATTTGGCAATAGTGGTTGGCGGTTACAACAGTAGCAATACCAGCCATTTAGTTGAATTGTGTGAAGAAAAGTTACCCACTTATTACATTTGTGGTGAGGAGGAATTGATTGATGCCAATTCTATTCAACATTGGAATTATCACCAGAAAATTAAAAATACAACACATGGCTATTTGCAAGGGGGCAAGCCGTTGAAAATATTAATCAGCAGCGGGGCGTCTTGTCCGGATGCATTGGTTGAAGGAGTGATCCGTCGTTTAACAGCTTTGGTTCCGGGAGCAAAGAACATTGAAGCAATTCGAGAAAATTTATTTAAACAAGAAAATTAAGCACATTTTCTTGTTTAATTTATAAAAAAGAGTACCTTTGCCACTCAAAATTTTTTAAGGTATGCCTAAAATGAAAACAAACTCCAGTGCTAAAAAGCGTTTCACGCTAACTGGTACAGGAAAAGTAAAACGTAGTAAAGCTTTTAAACGCCATATATTAACTAAAAAAGCAACTGATCGCAAAAAGCGTTTAAGTCAAGCTGGTTTAGTTCATTCAGCAAACCTCGAAAGAGTTTCTAAAATGCTTTGCATTTAATTTTTTTCAATTATAAATAAAGTAACAAAATGTCTCGTTCCGTCAACGCCGTTGCCTCAAGAGCAAGAAGAAAGAAGATCTTAAAATTAGCCAAAGGTTCTTTTGGTAAAAGAAAAAATGTTTGGACAGTTGCCAAAAACTCTGTAGAAAAGGGTTTAGGATATGCATATGTTGGTCGTAAAGTGAAAAAACGCGATTATCGCACACTTTGGATTGCTCGTATCAATGCTGCTTTAAGAGAAGAAGGTTTAACGTATTCTAAATTCATTCACCAATTGAAAGTTAAGAATATCGATTTAAATCGTAAAACTTTAGCTTATTTAGCTGCAACTAATCCTGCTGCATTTAAAGAAGTAATCAACGTAGCTAAGTAATTAGCTATTGCTACCGTTTCTAAAACCTGATTATGTTTCATAGTCAGGTTTTTTTATTGCATTCCATTAAAAAAGCCCTGTTAGCAATTACTAACAGGGCTTTTTTTTAGTTTAACAACGCTTATAGCAGCGGTGATTTCTTCAAATCCAGAATCGAAAAATTACTTTCATCTTTTACAATGGTATTTACCAAACGGCCTAATCCTTCAATTTCCATCACTACCTCATCGCCGTCTTGCAACCATTGCTCCGTATAATTCGGATCATTGAGTTTGCCGGTACCATTCAATTCCAAGAAACAACCGGTACCAACCGTCCCACTTCCGATAACATCACCGGGTAATATATCTACACCATAAGCA
>JAHEYX010000046.1 GCA_023251415.1 Chitinophagales bacterium | reverse complement strand
CTGCATAATCCGGTAGTGAATCACTGTCTTTTTGTCCGGGACGTAATTCCGCAGATGGAGCTTTGGTTAATATATTAGTCGGAATCCACTCTTTATCACGGTTGATGTAATCACAAATCGCATATACTTGCGTTTTGTACACGTCACCTAATACTGCCAATCCGCCACACATATCGCCATATAAGGTGCCGTATCCTACTGCGGCTTCACTTTTATTCGTGGTATTTAATAATATATAACCAAACTTATTACTGAAGGCCATGAGCAAAACACCACGTGTGCGTGCTTGTAAATTTTCTTCTGCTACATTAAACGGCAAATCATTAAAATACGGTTTAAGCGTAGTTAAGAAGGATTCATAGGTAGCTTTAATAGGTACAATAGCATAAGAATTACCTAAGTTGTTGCATAAGTCTTCTGCATCACTTATGCTATGCCCGGTTGAATATTCGGAAGGTAAGAGCAATGAATGAACATTTTCTTTCCCTAAGGCTTCAACTGCCAAACACAATACGAGAGCCGAATCTACGCCACCGCTTAATCCAAGTATGGCTTTTTTAAAGTTCATCTTTTGAAAATAATCGCGAATTCCCAAAACCAATGCATCATACATTCCCTTCACCGCGGTTTGTTCGGCTTGCAATTGTTTTTGCGGATTATCCAAATCAATGACCTTCAAGGCTTCTTGAAAATAAGGCAATTCAACCAATACTTCTCCCTCGGCATTCAACAATAAACTGCCTCCGTCAAAAATAATTTCAGTTTGAGCACCTACTTGATTACAATAAAAAACAGGAAGTTGATATGCTTTTGCATTTGCTTGCAGCACTTGTTTGCGCTCCTTAGCATGTTGATAATCATACGGAGAAGCTGATAAATTCAATATAAATTCGGGAGCTTGTTGAATCAATTGGTCCATTGGACAAATGGTATACAATGGATTGGTATTGCCTAAATTCCATAAGTCTTCACAAATGGTAACTGCAATTTTTTTACCTTTGAAGGAGATGCAATCAAAAGTAGTATTAGGTTCAAAATAACGGTTCTCATCAAAAACATCATAAGTGGGTAAGAGGGTTTTGCGAATAACCTGTTGCACTTTGCCTTCCGCAATAAAGTAAGCGGCATTATACAAGTCTTTCCCTTCTAGTATCGGGTTGCGTTGCGGCGCTCCAACTAAAACCGCAATTTTGGTGCAATGCGTTGCAATTTGTTCAATCGTCTCCTCGCATTGTTTGATAAAATCGTCAAACTCTAAAAAATCACGCGGCGGATAACCACAAACTGCCAATTCACTGAACAATACGATATCGGCACCTTGTAATTCGGCCTCTTGAATTGCTTTTATGATTTTAGCTGCATTGTATTCAAAGTTGCCAATATGATAATTCTGTTGCGCGATTGCTATTTTCATAGGTTACAAAAGTAAAAAAGCCATCGGCATTTTTGTGCAGATGGCTTTAAATTATAGCGGATAATAATTACAAATAAACCTGCAATCCGATATTGAATAATATGGTATTTCCTCTGGAAAGCTTATTCGATATGTTGTTTTGGTTGATATCGATTTTGCTTGACAAATGTTCATAGTTAAGAATGCCTTCAATTCCTATTTTATCGGAAACAAAAAAAGCAATGCCTGGTCCAACGCCAATGATATTTCCAATATTTTTCGTTTTTGTAATATGCGTACCGGATACTGCGATATTTCCGCGACCATAGCTTAATTCTAAGAAAGGTGCAAAATTGCCGATTTTATAATAATAGCGGCCAAACAAACTTGCACTCAAATTCGAATTTCTTAAAGTAATAGTATCTGCTTTTGAATTGCTTAGCTCTCCCTTCATTTTTATCCCTAAAGCCAAGTTTTTAAACATAAAAAATCCAATATTGGGAGTAAAATCAAGTCTAAAATTATTGCTGACAGCCGATTTCAATGCCGGAGCATTATTAGTGTAATTAGTAGTCGTTTGAGAAGTTCCGAAATTCATATTAAAAACACCACCGGCTAAAACACGACCGCGATCGGTTTGTTGGGCTTGTGCAGCAAATAAGGTGAACGCACAAGCGAAGAATAAAAGCATACTTCTTTTCATAAAATCTTTTTTTTGGTTTTGTAGTAGAATAATTAGAAAGTTAAATAAAATAAGCCGCACTTGGCTATTTAGAAAATTCTATTTTTACCCATTCAAATGTACATGATATGATTAAGAATTTAAAATATTATTTATTCTTCCTGTTAGTGGTGTTGAGCGTAGGCTGTTCGTGCAATCATACGAATGAAATTAAGAAGAAAGCCGAAAAAATACCGGTTGAATTAAAAATCGTTCGTTTTGAACAAGCGCTGTTCGAAAACAAACAAAACTTACCGCTTTTAGCTAAACAATATCCGCAGTTTTTCAATTTTTACTGCGAACGAATTTTATCCATTAAATCAAAAAAAGATACCGCTTCTTACTGGAACGCTCTAGCCGGATTTGTCGGAAACCACGATATACAAGGCTTGTATGACACTACGCAAAAGTATTATCGCAATTTTGAACCTTATCAAAAAGCTTTACACGATGCCTTTCAGCTGCACAAGTATTATTTACCCCATGAAAACATTCCAACTATCTACACCTATATTTCTGAATTTGGTTACGGTGCTATTCCCAGCGACAGTATGTTAGGTATTGGTCTTGATTTGTTTTTGGGTGAACAATACCCTTATTATCGTTCTCCGCAAATTGATTTTCCGAATTTTCTTATTCAACGCTGCACGCCGCAAAACATGGTACCCAGTGCCATGAAAGTCTGGGCAAACTATATCATTAAAGCTGATAATCAACACCGTCGTTTAATCGATCGTATGGTTGAACAAGGTAAAATTTTGTATTACTTAGATAAAGTGATGCCTGATTTAAACGATACGGCAAAGATTGGCTATACCGCATTGCAATTGCAGTGGTGTGAATGGAACAGCTATAAAATATGGGAATTCTTTATTAAACATGATTTACTGTACAAATCTGATATGATGGAAATTGGAGATTTTGTGAATGACAGCCCTGTTACACCGGGTATGCCTCCGGATGCTCCCGGAAATATTGGTAGCTGGACCGGCTGGCAAATTGTAAAAAAATACATGAATGAAAACCCTAAAGTAAGTATGGAAGCCTTATTTAATGAGCCTGACGGACAAAAAATCCTTACTGAATCGCATTATAAACCAAAGAAAAAATAAGCATGGCAACCAAATTAAAGACAACATACAGTTGCCAAAATTGCGGAACCAATTACAGCAAATGGGTTGGAAAATGTAATGCCTGTGGCGAATGGAATACCGTTGTAGAAGAAGTTATTCAAAAAGGGGAACAGCCTTTTGATTGGAAGCCAAAATCAGCAAGCGCCAAAAATACTGTTGCTATAAAACGACTCAGTGAAGTTCAAGCCGCTACACAAGATCGCATCATTACTCCGGATCAAGAATTGAATCGTGTATTAGGCGGCGGAATTGTTCCGGGCTCGTTGGTATTAGTTGCCGGAGAGCCCGGAATCGGTAAATCGACGTTGTTTTTACAATTAGCGCTTGAATTAAAAAACAAAGTAGTGGTTTATGTGAGTGGCGAAGAAAGTGAGCAACAAATAAAACTTCGAGCCGATCGTATTGCTACCTCCAATGAGGTATTGATCCTTACCGAAACCAATACACAAGCCATCTTTCATCAACTTCAAGACCTGCATCCCGATTTAATCATCATAGATTCTATTCAAACCTTACATTCGCCTATCATTGACTCAACTCCCGGTTCGGTATCGCAAATTCGAGAGTGCACCGGCGAATGGCAACGCTTTTCAAAAGAAACCAATACCCCTGTTTTTTTGATTGGACATATTACAAAAGATGGCAGTATTGCCGGGCCTAAAGTACTGGAGCATATGGTTGATACGGTTTTACAGTTTGAAGGTGATCAACATTATACCTATCGTATTTTGCGCACTTTAAAAAACCGCTTCGGTTCAACAGCAGAACTTGGTATTTATGAAATGATGCAAAACGGTTTACGTCAAGTCAATAACCCAAGTGAAATATTAATCACCCAACGCGAAGAGCAATTGAGCGGAATCAGTATTGCTGCAACCATGGAAGGTATGCGCCCAATGCTTATTGAAACTCAAGCCTTGGTCAGTCAATCGCATTTCAGCACTCCTCAACGTACCGCAACCGGGTTTGATTTGCGCCGTTTAAACATGCTATTGGCTGTGCTTGAAAAACGCGGTGGATTTGCCTTTGGAACAAAAGATGTGTTTGTGAATTTAGCAGGTGGCATTCGTGTTGATGATCCGGCAATCGACTTAGCTATTAGTTGTGCTTTACTCAGTAGCTATGAAGATAAAGCCATTTCTCCAACTATCTGTTTTGTAGGTGAGGTAGGATTAAGTGGTGAAATTCGTGCTGTTAATCGTATCGATCAACGTATTGCTGAAGCCGATAAGTTAGGTTTCGAGAAAATAATTATTTCCACTTACAATAAAAAGGGATTGGATTTAAGCCGATACAACATTGAAGTTATTGCCATGAGTAAGTTAGAAGCGGTGTATCAATTTCTATTTTAAATAATTCGTACAATTTGAGGTGCAGGCTGAAATGCTTGTATATTAAAGCTTTTAGCATTTAGCTGCCTTTTATTACAGACAATACAAACGTCTTGGGGTTAAAAAATTAAGTGGTGCAACAGTTGCTTGTGCTTATTATTTTATTGCTTTGGCTTTCGAAATTGAATGAAGATTATGAAATTACCGGAAGACAATTATTTACAACAAGGACGCCGTAAAGCACTCATGGAATTACTGCGTCAGAAAGGAATTAAGGAGGCTGTTTTAGAGGTGATGATGAAAGTGCCGCGACATTATTTCTTTCCGTCTACGTTTGATGTGCATGCTTATGACGACAAAGCCTTTCCTATAGCCGCCGATCAAACTATTTCTATGCCCTATACGGTGGCGTTTCAAACCCAATTATTAGAAATTAAACCGCTTGAAAAAATACTGGAAATTGGAACCGGAAGTGGTTATCAAGCCGCTGTATTAGCAGCTTCCGGCGCTCGCGTGTTTTCTATCGAACGTCAAAAACAGCTTTTCGACAGCACTAAGTTGCTGTTGCAAAACATTGGCTATTCCGACATCAAATGTTTCTATGGAGATGGTTATAAAGGTTTGCCCACTTATGCCCCGTTCGATAAAATAATCATAACTGCTGCCGCTCCTATAATACCGGAAG
Organism: Chitinophagales bacterium; assembly: GCA_023251415.1. Lineage (GTDB taxonomy): Bacteria > Bacteroidota > Bacteroidia > Chitinophagales > CAIODY01 > JAHEYX01. The sequence continues at coordinate 8,006 of JAHEYX010000046.1, read as the reverse complement.
ATTTAAAACAACAAGTAAAAGTGGGTGGTTGGATTGTGATACCGGTTGGTGATGAAGTAACCACCATGAAAAAAGTAACCCGAATAAGTGAAACCGAATTTGTAGAAGAGGATTTTCACGAGTTTCGTTTTGTGCCGATGTTAGGCGGTAAAGCCAAATAATTTTAGTTGCGAATTCATTTTTGACCTTATCTTTAAACCCTAATTAAACCATACCACTATGTTAATACTGCACAGTTTACTTCGTTGGATTTTATTGCTTTTGATGGGCCTTGTTATTGTACGTTCGTACATGGGGTCAAAACAACAAAAGCCATTTACTAAACAAGATAATTTGTTTGGCTTGTTAATGATGATTGCTGCTGATTTGCAATTGTTGTTGGGCTTAGGACTTTATTTTATGACTGATTTTATGAAGTCGGTGCATGCGGCCATGAGTGAGAACATGGGTGCTGTAATGAAGAACGCCACGATGCGTTTCTTTGCCATTGAACACATCACCGCTATGATAATCGCCATAGCCTTGATTCATGTGGGTAGAATACTTTCGAAAAAAGCCGCTACAGATGAAGCTAAGCACAAGAAATTGTTTATTTGGACGTTAATTGCTTTAATACTTATACTTGTATCTATACCATGGCCTTTCCGTGAAATGGGTCGCCCTTTATTGCCATTTTAATTTACGCTAAAACACATAAAAAAAGGAACAACTGAATTAATCGGTTGTTCCTTTTTCTTTATCAGTAGTTTAAGTTTATTTCATATTGTGAAACACTTGTTGCACATCTTCATCCTGTTCTAACTTATCAACCAAGGTTAATACTTTTTCTGCTACTGCTTCATCAACATCGACATAACTGTTTGGAATACGCTGTAATTCGGCGCTTATCAACGGAAGGTTGCGCTCTTCAATAGCTTTGTTCATGGCGCCGAAACTGGTAAACGGTGTATAGAAGATGATTGCATTTTCTTCTTCATCCAACATAAACTCTTCACAACCGAAGTCAATTAATTCAAACTCCAATTCTTCGGCATTAAAGCCTTCATTTTTTAATTTAAACACCCCTTTGCGTTCAAACACAAAATCCAAAGAACCGGTTTTACCAATGGTAGCTTCATTGCGGGTAATGATCGCGCGAATATTGGCAATGGTACGGTTAGGATTATCGGTTGCTGTTTCGATTAATATGGCTACACCACCGGGGCCATAACCTTCATACACCATTTCTTCATAGTTGGCCGAATCTTTAGAAGCTGCACGTTTAATAGCAGCATCGATACGGTCTTTTGGCATATTAACAGCCTTCGCGTTTTTGATAATCGTACGTAATCGTGGATTCAAATCCGGATCCATGCCACTGGCTTTTACAGCGATGGCAATCTCTTTACCGATTCGGGTAAATGCTTTACCCATTTTATCCCAGCGTGCAAACATTTTATGCTTACGCTTTTCAAATATCCTACCCATAGTTTAATGTATTAAAAATTAGTAATGAGGGCAAATTTATAAAAATACCTTGCCACCACTAAACATTTTTTAAATTTCTATAAAAAATAGCTGCTGAAAAGACTTTCCGCTTGCACAATTCTTATTTATCCTGCATAAAGCGTGTAACTTTTACCACGAGGGCACGAGGCATAAATCGAACAGCATTAGCCATGATGGCATTCATCCAACCATGAATGGCAATCGTTTTACCGGCTAACATGGCCCGATATCCGTAGTTGGCAACCGCTGCAGAAGTTGGTAATTTCTTTCCTTTCACTAATTTGCTTTCATTCAAAACAGCTGCATCTTGAAAGCCACTGGCCGTTGCACCCGGACAAAGTGTTGTGACGCTTACCCCATAAGGTTTTACTTCATTGGCAATAGCCTCTGAAAAGCTTAACACATACGCCTTTGTTGCATAATAAACCGACATGGTTGGGCCGGATTGGAAAGCCGCTGTTGAAGCCACATTCATAATTCTTCCGGATTTGCGTTGAACCATATCTTTTAAAAACAATTTGGTGAACTGTGTTAAACACGTAATATTCACTTGTATCATACGAGCTTCTTTGTTCCAATCGCTTTCGACAAACATACCGAAATCACCGAAACCGGCGTTATTGATCAAATAGTCGACAGTAATTCCGGCTGATTTCACCTTATTATATACTTCGATGGCTGCATTCGGTAATGCTAAGTCCATGGCAATAACCAAAACAGTTGAGTTATAGGCCTTCTGTAATTCGAGTTGAAGTTGTTTGAGTTTATCTTCACTTCGAGCAACGATTACCAAATCGCCACCATTTTTAGCATGTTCGCGTGCTAATTCTAATCCGATACCGGAAGAAGCTCCGGTTATTAAAGCAGTTTTTTTCATGGCAACATTTTTGTAATGGCAAAGGTAGTGCTTATCTTGAGCCTTGTAAACCATGAAGTATACTTCATAGTTTGGAAAAATAACTTAATAAATTCTAAATGCAGTTGAAATGTTGATTCATCAAGTAGCAAAAGAAAGTAATTTACCGATAGCCACTATTCGCTATTATGAAAAGTATGGGCTGATAAAAGGGAAAAAGAAAGCTGGCAAAACAACGAATAACTATTCGCTTTATGACGATGAAGTACTAGAGAAACTGGAATTAATAATAGCTGCCAAGCAAGTGGGTTTTAGCTTGGCTGAAATAAAGGCGTTGTTAGACAGTTGGTACAATAAGCGTTTCACCAAACAAAAGAAAATTCAATTGTTGAACGATCGCTTAGCCTTTATCGATAATAAGATTTTACAATTAAACGAAATGAAACAACAAATTCGGGTGTTTATACAAGAAGTATCCGAATATGATTGTTAGTTTACTTTTTCGAAAAGCGGCCCAAGTATTTATTTTCGGCAAACGACAAATACATTTGCTCTTGGAGCTCCGGTTTATTTTTTATAGCGGTTATCTTGTAATGCAATTCAGCACCTACCGTATCCGGATGTTCCCAATCCACGGTAACAAAAGAAGGTTGGCTCATTTTCATTGAATCAAGCGGCATTCCTACATGTATGATGGTTGTCCATTCAATCACATCAAAATAGTAATTTCTACAAGCCACCATGGCAGCACTTATGGCAAAAACGAAGAGGATTTTTTTTAGCATTGTTTCAATTTATAGTGGTAAAGGTAAAAGGCTTGGGCAGCTAAATTACCTGAGTAAAATCACTTTTCAAAACAATTTGCATCAGCTGCTGTTATTAACTGCAAACTTTTTTGCAACAAACCGTTACTTTTGAACTATGAAATGGAACCAACTCAATTCGCTTGATACTTTAGTTGCTATCGATGAAGCCTCAAAACAAAAGCCTGTAGTCATTTTCAAGCACAGTACGCGTTGCAGTATCAGCATGATGGCATTATCGCGCTTTGAGCGGAATTGGAAAGAAGCGAATACCGAAAAGGTAAGCCCGTATTACCTGGATTTATTGCAATACCGCCCGATTTCGCAAGCCATTGCCAAAAAATATCATATCGTTCACGAATCGCCACAAGTATTGTTAATCAAAAACGGTGTTTGTACATTTTCCTGTACGCATAATGCCATTGATTGTGCAGAGTTGATGGACCAAGTCGGACAAGCCTAATCCAGCCCTTTTACTGTCATTTTTAACTTCACAAAATTTAAGTGTTGCAAATCTGAATTTATTTATCGTATATTTGCGATATACAAATAATAAAAATGGCGCTTAATAAAAAAGACTCGTTTAGTACTAAAGAAAATGAACTGTCGGACTTCGCTGCAGCAATTAGCCATCCGGCTCGAGTAGCTATTTTGAAAGAAATCGCAAAACGTAAAACCTGTATTTGTGGTGAAATTGTAGAAGTCCTGCCCTTGGCACAATCGACTGTGTCGCAACACCTCAAAGCCTTGTTGAAAGCCGGTTTGATTCAAGGAAAAGTGGATGGTGTAAAATCCTGTTACTGCATAAACTATAAAACATTTGAAAAATTTGAAAAGACCTTTCAAAGCTTTTTCACGAGTACCAATTCTAATAATCCTTCTTGTTGTTAAATTAACTATCAATTCTTATGAACTACACTTCTTTTAAACAAGCATTACAAACAATCGATACCTTAACTTTCATTCAAGCTGATGGACTTCCGGTTCCTTCTCATTTCCATATCACCGAAGTAGGTTTAGTAACCAAACACTTTATTGATTGCGGAGGTAAAGAACGTACAGATAAAGTAATCTCCTTTCAACTTTGGACGGACGAAGATGTACAACACCGTTTAAGCCCCGAAAAAGCGTTGGGTATCTTTAAACAAGCCGCTTTTATTACCGGTGAAGCTGATTTTGAGCTGGAAGTGGAATATCAAACCGAAAGTACAGTAGGTAAATTTGCGGTTCAATTTGAAAACAATCAATTCTATTTAGTCAATAAACACACCACTTGTTTAGCTTCAAGTGTATGTGGTGTTGATTCGGCTAAATACAAATCCAATTTAGCGGCACAACCGATTGCTGAAAAATCAAGTTGTTGCACTCCGGGCAGCGGCTGCTGTTAATTTAAAACCCCTAAATAAATCGTACCATGAAACCTATTCGTGTTTTGTTTTTATGTATTCATAATTCAGCCCGTAGTCAAATGGCAGAAGCTTATTTAAAGCACTTTGGCGGTAATCGTTTTGAAGTAGAAAGTGCAGGGTTAGAAGCCGGGAAACTCAATCCCTTAGCAGTTCAAGTAATGTTAGAAGAAGGCATTGACATCTCAAAAAATGAAACCAATTGCGTGGATGATTTTTTTGCAGAAGGGCGCCGTTATAGCTATGTAATTACAGTTTGCGATGCCGGCAATGCTGATAAATGCCCTTTATTTCCGGGCGTTCATGCTAAAATCAATTGGAATTTTACCGATCCTTCTTCGTTAAGTGGAAGTTTAGAAGACCGCCTAACAACAACGCGAATAGTTCGAAATCAAATCAAAGCAGCAATTTTAGAATTCATTAAATCAATACCCGGTGATGAACTCAAGCACTAATCAAACAAGCACCCGAAAACAACTTGGATTTTTGGATCGTTGGCTAACGGTATGGATATTTTTAGCCATGGCTATTGGAATTGGAATTGGCTATTTCATTCCAACTAGCTCTACTTTTATAAATACGCTATCGAGCGGAACAACCAATATTCCGTTAGCAATCGGATTGATTTTAATGATGTATCCGCCATTAGCAAAAGTACGTTATGAAAAGATGGGAGAAGTGTTCCAAAACACGCGCATCTTAAGTTTGTCGTTGTTCATGAATTGGGTTATAGGACCGCTATTAATGTTTGCGTTGGCTTTGCTATTCTTTCCAAACCATCCCGAATATCGAATTGGATTAATTTTAATAGGCATAGCACGTTGTATTGCTATGGTTGTTGTTTGGAATGAGCTGGCAACAGGTAATCGCGAGTATGCTGCCGGACTAATTGCCTTGAACAGCTTGTTTCAATTGCTTTTTTATAGTGTGTATGCTTATTTGTTTATAACCGTACTTCCACCCTACTTTGGTATTAAAGGTCAAGCTATAACAATAACAATAGGTCAAATTACATCAAGCGTATTGATCTATTTAGGAATACCCTTTTTTGCCGGAATGATTAGTCGTTACGCTTTAATTAAGTGGAAAGGGGCCGATTGGTACAATCAAAAATTTATTCCCGCTATATCGCCCATCACCTTAATTGCATTATTGTTTACCATAGGCATCATGTTTAGTTTAAAAGGCCAACTAATTGTGCAATTGCCGCTGGATGTGGTTCAAATTGCCATTCCATTGGTGCTTTACTTCATCATCATGTTTGTAGTAAGTTTTGTACTTGGTAAAAAATTAGGGGCTGATTATTCAAAAAACACAGCAATTTCGTTCACAGCTACCGGAAATAATTTTGAATTAGCCATAGCAGTTGCCATAGGAGTATTTGGAATCAATAGTGGGCAAGCCTTTGCAGGTGTAATTGGTCCGTTAGTAGAAGTTCCGGCTTTGATTTTACTGGTCAATTTAGCCTTTTGGTTTAAGCGAAAATGGTATAGCGCTTAGTACTAATACACAACTCCATATAACTTAAGTGGATGGGATGCGTATGCGTTCGTTCGGTATTATCCTGCAAGTGCTTGTTAACGAGTGGTGTTGCATAACTACTGCATTTTGGGGGAGTGGTAATTCCGGTTTATTCGCTACTTTTAACTTTTCAAATTAAACCCTAAAACAAGCACCTACCGAATGAAAAAAATCATCCTATTGGTTTGTCTTTTTGCTAGTACTAATGCCTTACTAGCACAAAACAAAATGACCCCTGAATTACTATGGAAACTAGGTCGAGTTTCCGGCGAATTAGTGAGTGACGATGGAAAATTTGTTTATTACACCATAGCCTATCCAAATGTTGACTCCAATAAAACTACTCGTAATTTTTGGAAGATTAGTGTAGGGGGTGGTAACCCCGTTGCAGTTACTGCAGGTCCCGGAAGCAGAACCGGATTGCGTAAAGCACCAAACGGTCAATTGATTTATAATTCAAAAGGAACATGGTTCTTAATGAATGCCGATGGCAGTGCCGCTAAAACCATTAATGGCTTGCCCGAAGATGCTGATAATGTTCAATTTTCGCCTGATGGAACCAAACTAATTTATACGCACGAAGTGAAGGTTGCTAAAGTTGCAGGTACCGACTTTTATCCGAATCTTAAAAAGTCAAATGTGTTGGTTTATACTTCATTAAATGATCGCCATTGGGACACTTGGGAAGACGGAAATTATTCGCATGTTTTTGTTGCCACTTTTGCTAATGGAAAAGCTGAAAAAGGTTTTGACATCATGGCCGGACAAGCCTTTGACTGTCCGCAAAAACCAAATGGCGGTGCTGAAGATTTGATTTGGAGTCCGGATAGCAAAAGCATTATTTATGTTACTAAACAAGCCACCGGTACGGCTTATGCTGTTAGTACCAATACCGATATCTTCCAATATCATATCGCCAGCAATCAAACCGAAAATTTATCAGCCGGTATGAATGGCTATGATGTAAACCCTGCATTCTCGAGCGATGGAACTACTTTAGCTTGGCTAAGTATGGGTCGTGAAGGATTTGAAGCGGATAAAAATGATATCGTTATTATGAACATGGCGAATCATGCTAAAATGAATGTGACTGCGCAATGGGATGGAACTTGCAGTAGTTTTAGATGGGCTAATGATAGTCACTCCATGATTTATTATACGGCTTATACCAAAGGTACTGAACAGTTGTTTGCCGTTAATTTCCCAACCGATGCTGCTCCAAAAGCTCCGGAAATTCGCCAAATCAGTAATGGTGATTTTGATATCAATGATTTGGTTGGACAAAGCGGGAATAAAATGATTGTAACGCGTACCGACATGAATCATGCAGCCGAGTTATATGTGGTAGATGTAACCAATGGATTAATTGCAGCCTTAACGCGCACCAATGATGCTATTTACGCCAATTTAACTTTACCTAAAGTTGAAAAAATGTGGGTGAATACTACTGATGGAAAGAAAATGTTGGTGTATGTGATACTACCTCCTGGATTTGATGCAACTAAGAAATACCCGACATTATTGTATTGTCAAGGTGGACCTCAAAGCGCCTTATCTCAGTTTTACTCATTTAGATGGAACTTTCAGCTAATGGCTTCCGAAGGTTATATTGTTGTAGCGCCAAACCGTAGAGGTATGCCCGGACATGGTGTACAATGGAACGAAGCCATCAGTAAAGATTGGGGCGGACAACCCATTCGCGATTATTTAACTGCTATTGATACCGTTTCGACACGTCCGTATGTCGATAAAAACCGTCGTGCTGCTGTTGGTGCCAGTTACGGTGGATATAGCGTATATATGTTAGCCGGTGTACATGAAAACAGATTCCGTTCTTTCATTGCACACGACGGAGTTTTTGATACCCGCAGTTGGTATGGCACTACCGAAGAAATTTGGTTCAGCAAATGGGATATGGGTGGTCCTTATTGG
>JAHEYX010000348.1 GCA_023251415.1 Chitinophagales bacterium | reverse complement strand
ATTTAGCAGGTGGGATGTAAAGTTATAGTATATACCTTTTATCCGTCTCTAAAATTGGCATCATTAATATTAAAAGAACTTTTTAGTTTACTTTTAAATCGTACAATTTAAAAAAGCTTACACCTCCATTCGTTTCAAATAACTAACCGGAACATGATCGGTAAGCCAAACTCCATTATCGGAAAGGTAAAATTGAAATTTATTCCTGTACATTTGTTCAGCCAGTACTTGAAACACAAAAGGCTTTCCATGACGTTGTCCTACTTTGATTGCTGTTTCAATGTCGCTACTTAAATGAACGTGTTGGCGACTTTGTTTTTGAAGCCCATTTTCTAAGATGGTATTTATTGATTTTTCACTTGTACCATGATACAATAATGCAGGCGGCTTTTGATTGGAATAGCCTAATTCTACTGCTTTGGAATGACCTTGACTCGCTCTTATTTTATTCAGTTCATCATTAAATGCAAATCGTTTTTTTGCATTTGTTTCAACTATATAATTCAATGTTTCACGGTCAATCTGCACTCCGTTTTTATTACACTTTTCTATTAATTCAGCTACATCAGCCCATCCATTTGGGTCAAGCGCAATACCTATCGTTTCCGGTTGATGGCGCAATACCAAACTTAAAAATTTACTGATATGCGTAGCTTGTTTTTCGTTAATCATTTTTTCTTGGTTGAATAGTAATCTTGTAAGTGATGCATATAAATAACAAATCTAATTAATAACTTTTACATCCTTATCCTTCTTGCATTTTGTTACCATCCTGATTCAAATTCAATACAGCCAATGTCATTGAAGCTATTTCTATTTGATATATAAATTTCAATACAGCATTATGCATCAAAATGCTACCACTTACAGTTGTACTGTTTTCCGGCAACTAGCTCCTTAGATAAAATCAAATTCAAGTTCATTATCAAAATTCAAATGAAGTACTATATATTTACACTTAAACTCAAATGCTTTCTAAAATTTATCGTACAAATCTAGCTCGCCATGGAACGCAAAAAATTCATTCAATTAACCGCCACTGCAATTGCTACCGGTACTTTAATTACCTTAATTGATGCTTGTAAAAAATCGGGTAACTCAGTTGATTTTACGCTCGATCTCAATTCATCATCAAATGCTGCATTAAAAATTAATGGCGGTTCATTGGTGTATGATAATGTTATAGTGATTAATGATAATGGAACTTATATTGCAATATCTGATGTGTGTACCCACCAAAGTTGCGGTTTATCTTACAGCTCTTCGAAAAAGAAGTTAAATTGTTCTTGCCATGGCTCGCAATTCGATACAACAGGTAAAGTTCTTACAGGTCCGGCTACACAAGACTTAAAAGTTTATACCGCAACCGTAAATGGAAGTAATTTGCATGTAACCGGTTAAGCCTCTACTGTGTTTTCGAACGTATGTAAATGCCTGCGTTTTTCATATTGATGATAAGCCCAACCACAAACAGCTCCTATGCTGCCACCGGTTAATAAACCACCCAATACATCAAAAGGGTAGTGTACTCCCACGTATATTTGAGCATAACCTACCATGCATGCGAATACGATAAATCCAATTTTGAATTTATTAAAGGTATACGGTAGTATAAAAGCATACAATACTGCTACCGACATATTCGTAGCAGCATGACTCGATGTAAAACTATATCCTGAACTGCAGGGTATTAAATGACGCATGTGCCCATCCATTAAGGGTTCTAAACATGGACGCAAACGATGAAAATACACTTTGAAAAAATGGCTGCTTACTAAATCAGCTAATGACATCGCCACAATAAAAAGAAATATAAATACTATACTTTTCTTTTTGAATTTAATTACCAAAAACAAAGCAAAGCAGACGTATATAATTTGCAAGTAAAAGGGATTGCGTATAAATTTAAAAAATTCATCCAACATTGGCACAGCCAAACGTTGGTTAATTAAATCAAATAAAAAATAATCCAATTGCTTTAAGCTTTCTTTCATAGGTGGTTTTAAAGTTAGAATAGGGCATCAAAAATAATACGAACTCACTTGTCTTCGTCTCGAAAGTTTTAAATCGTTTAATACTTGTGCTTTTACATTTAAGTCGATGCTGTAGAAACGTCCGGGTGCAATATTTATTTTCAATACCCAACAATGCAAGTCACGCGTTATATTTAAGGCTGTGACATCCAAGTGATGGTTTTTGATATCATAACCGGCATTAAATCCTACTTTCCATTTTTCAGTGAAATTAACATCCGTAACACAACTCAAGCTTTGGGTATAAATAATAGTGTCTTTAAAATTGATTACCCGTGGTGAAATGAATAAGGTATAATTAGCCGAGAAACTAAATGGAATAGTTCCGGTTTTTACAGTAGTATTCCCTTTGCGTAAGGCCGTTGCCGAATTGGTATTATTGGCTGCCGACTGCGAAGAAAAGGATGTTCCAACCGAAATGTTGGCAGTACGTAATTTACCGATACGTCCGCTAGTATTCAATTCCAATGCATTAACTCGGCGTGTAGCACTGATGTAATGGTACGGATCAACACCCATATTGAAATTGACATTTACTTTTTGCAAAATAACCGTACTAGCCGTTACATTAATATTAGCCCATTGAAACGAATCAACTGCCATATTGTAGGAAGTATTAATACCGAAGCTTCTAATTAGCGTTACTTTTTTGGTGTGGTTAATTGAATCCTTTTTGGAATATACTTTCATATCCAAATCGTTATTAATGGCAAATGTAACCGCTCCATATTTGCCAGCAGAAGGCGGTCCGCCCAATAAACTTCCTTCAAAAATTGAATACAGTTGCTGTCTTCCCATCGAGTCAGCCGGATTGTACACATAGTAACCGTATTTTTCTTTACCATAATCCGGATGATAACTCAAACCTATTGCCGGTGAAAATACATGTCGTATGGCTTTTAATTTACCATGCTTAAATTGTTTGATACCATACAATTTTGTATTGAATGATAAGTTGGCCGACCAATCACGCTCGGTTTTAAATTGATTGACTTTGGTACGCTCTATACGATCCAAGGTATCGCGTGATTGTTCAATTGTACTAAAATACCAACGTTCGTTATAATTAATACTCGGGGTAATATTGATGTACTTTAATACATTAAACGAAGCAGCAACCGGAATACTGTGTACAATCCCTTTTTCGAAATCGCTCCATTGGGTAGTCGTAAATAGTAAGGAATCATAAGTTTTTAAATGATTGATGGCTCGTGCCGAATAAGAAACCCCAATCAATTCATACCAACGTTTTTTACCTACAGCCGATTTGCGTGCAAACGGATTCAATCGATTAATAGAAAAGTTGATGGATGGAATA
>JAHEYX010000347.1 GCA_023251415.1 Chitinophagales bacterium | reverse complement strand
AGAACCAAATGTCAATTGCTGAAAATTACGATTCAACACGGCTAAATAAAAATCACTTTGTGCAGCCTGGTCTGTAGTGCTTTGAATAGCATTTGCAGTCAATGGCATATTGGCTAATGAACCCGGACTTAATCCTAAAAAAGTGCCACCCCAACCGGCAAAATAGACATTATCGCAAATATCAACGGTAAAGGCTGTTGGAGATAGATTAGGAGCTCCATTTCCGTTTCCAATAACCGTCGACTTAGCAACACCTGATAAGTTGGGGTTCATTTTAGTGATAAATTGACCACTGTTGGGATTGGTATAAACACTTGCACTAACCGGATAAGCATTCCCGGTGGTTTGTCCCATGATATAAGGCTGCCGATTTTTATCGAGCTTAACAAAATAACATTGGTCATACAAGGAAGTGCCGATAAATGTAGAAGCAATTAAAGCAGTGCCAGTAGCATTGAAATGCGTCAAAAATCCATCAATACCTCCAATAGCAGTGGTATGCATAACCCCCGGTGTAGTAGGGAAATTAGCGCTTTCGGTTCCGCCACATACATACAATGAGTTATTGCTTTGATCTATATCGATTGAATAACAAGCATCATTTAAGGAACCGCCTAAGTAAGTACTGTAAATGAGTCCGGTTAAACCCGGATTAAATTTACAAACTACGCCATCTTCTGTACCCCCACCGAAAACAGCTTGATAACAGCCGATTGAAGTTGGAAAGTCACTGGAAAACGTGCAACTGGCAATAAAAATATTACCTGCATTATCTAAGTTAACTTCACCACGTGCATCATCTCCATAGTTTCTTTTAAGTGAGCCGAGTACATTTTCATTGTCGCTGTAATTAACGCCATCATTTAAAGAGCCACCCATATATGTCGAACCAATTAAAGCACTTCCACTCGCATTAAATTTAGTAATAACCATATCTGCTCCACCGGCATATGTTACATCATAGGCACCGGCTGTAACCGGGTAATCGTTAGAATAACTTCTGCCAAAAACAATTAATTCATTAGCGGGGGTAACAATAAGGCTATTCGGATAATCGTTGTTGGTACCACCAAGAAAGCTGCTATAAATAAGCCCAGTTCCGGTTGTATTAAATTTTGAAATACTAATATCTCCATAATATGGATTCCAAGTAGCTGAATTTGTTCCAGTACCTCCTCCATAAAGCGTTTGAAACGCACCTAAGGTAGTAGGATAACCGTTTCCAACAACAATTCCGGCAGCATATAAATTTCCGGCATTATCGTAAGTGGCGGAAGTACCCCAATTATCATCTGTACTTCCGGTATAAGTACAGAATATAAGTGTAGGATCAATTACGAGCGGTAAAGAATGATCATAATTTCCAATTTCGAATTGCAGTACTTGATGACGCAGTTTGAAGTGTGATGGGACTGTGGTAATTTTACCGGCAATGATTTGATAACAAATGGGGGCTTGCTCAATTATTTTTCCTACCGAAGTTTGAATATTCAAATTCCCGAACTCATCCAAACTCACCCGATCCGTTGCCTCATATTGAATTTGTATTTGGTGGTAATCGGCATTGGGAGCTACAATAAAATCATATTTCAAGGAAGTCCCTTTACTGTATACTTTCATGGCAATCCCATCATACAAGTTTTTATAATTTACTGATGCATACAAATTAACATGTTGACTCCATTTCGAAGAGTCTTTACCAATAAAGTAGTTATAGTATTCTGGAAAGGTGTCGTTTCCACTAATGGTTACATTAGGATTAGCCCCTATGAAACGCTGATTAAAGGCATGTCCTTTAATGAGTTCACCGGCTTGAAACTCATTATGCGGGTGCATTTTTTTACCTTGATTATCAATTTGCAAATAGGTAAACCGATCTTTTTCTAAAAATATATAATTACCTGTAAAGCCGGTTTTATAGCGAATTCTTGCATCCCACTGTTGCTTATTTTCAATAAATTTTAGGGAATTACTATGGGTAGAAAAGGTAGCTATTCTCCCCTGCCCAAATGCAAATTGCATCGTAAGCAAAGCAAGAAAAAGTAGTTTCGTAGTTTTATATTTAAGGGGATATAAACTCACCTTGCTAAATTAAACAAATTTAATTAGCAATGTAAATTTTTTTTGAGTCAAAATTAAGCCTAACCCTGCTTACGACGAAGGCCAAATTGATGAATGGCATTCTTTTGTAAATGCTCGACCATTTCGTCAATATCGTCAGTAACTAAGAACAAACTGAGATCTACCGGCGAAATCGTACCGGCTTCACTTAAATGGTTCATATAATTCACCAGCTCTTGGTGAAATTTCTTATCGAAAATAATAACCGGAAAGCCTTCTATCTTTTTGGTTTGAATAAGTGTTAAAGCCTCAAAAAACTCGTCCATGGTTCCAAAACCACCCGGCATTACTACAAATGCATAAGAGTATTTTATAAGCAATGTTTTACGGACAAAAAAGTACTTAATATGAACTGTATTGTCAACGTAAGGATTGGTTTCTTGCTCGAATGGAAGTTGAATATTACAGCTAACCGATCTTCCTCCTACTAATTTAGCTCCTTTGTTGGCGGCTTCCATTACTCCTGGTCCGCCACCGGTCATTACAGTAAATCCTAATTTAGCAATAGCAGAAGCTACTTCAACCGTTTTTAAATAATAAGGGTGCGTTTCCGGGAAGCGGGCAGAACCAAATACAGTAACGCAAGGACCGGTATAATGCAAAGCCCTAAATCCTTTAATGAATTCACGCATTACCTTTAAAGTAAACACAAATTCTTTCCAGCGCGATTGAGGACCTTCTAAAAACTGTATTTCAGAAGCTTTTGGAGGTGTAGAATTAGGCATTAGCTTTCAACATTATATGACAAAGTTTAAACAACAGGCGTGCACCCACATTAGCATCCCATTCATCTTTACCCGGGGCTACTTCATTTAAATCAAACCCGATAATGGATTTTCCTTTACGTTGCAATTCGGATAATAAGTAAACTGCTTGTTCAAATTCTAAACCGCCCGGAACAGGAGTACCGGTATTTGGACATAATTTAGGATCCAGTCCATCGATATCGAAACTGATATAAACTTTTTGAGGAAGCTCTTTTATTATCAAATCACATTGTTGTTTCCAGGTTTTTCCTTGATAGGCATTGTGTTTTATGTCTGCATCGAAAAATGTCTTTATGCGCTTAGAAGAGTTAATCAATTTTACTTCCTCTTCACAATAGTCACGTATTCCTACTTGAACTAATTTGCTTACACTTTTTACTTGCAAAGCATTGTACATGATGGAAGCATGAGAAAACGTAAATCCTTCATAGGCATTTCGTAAATCACAATGTGCATCCAATTGTAA
>JAHEYX010000346.1 GCA_023251415.1 Chitinophagales bacterium | reverse complement strand
ATACCCAAGCGATGCTATTGGAGCCAACTGACATCACGGCTTTTAACGGCACTTGTCCGATTTTTTTAGTTGGATTTAATGCCCGTTATATTCGCATTCTCATCGAGAACCAAGGCACCATTGCTGCCGGAAAACCCGGAGCCGGTGAAGCGGCTTGGTTATTTGTTGATGAAGTGATGGTCTTTTCAACAGCAGATGGTAAACCAAATTCAAACGACGAACATCATCATAAATAACGAATTACCCATGAAAGCAATAGCCAATTACCCCGAGTACTACAATTATTTTATTCAACTGATTGAAAGCGATAATATCGTAGAAGCACTGCAAAACAGCTTCGCAAGCGATTATGCTTTTTTAAAAACCATATCCGAAGCAAAAGAAGCATTTCAGTATGCAGCCGATAAATGGACGATTAAGCAAGTAGTAATGCATGCCGTTGATTGTGAGCGCATCATGATGTATCGTGCGTTGTGTATTGCACGCGGCGATGTAAATACTTTACCCGGCTTCGATGAAAATGCCTACGCGATTGCCGATGAAACCAATCGACGCAGCTTACATTCAATTGTGGAAGAATGGAAAACAGTCCGCGATGCGATGATCAGCTTGTATGCCTCGTTTTCGGAACAACAATTAGCTAAAACCGGCACTGCCAACGGTAAACAAACACAAGTGGCAGCTATTGCATTTTTTGCCGCCGGACATACCAAACATCACATTAAAGTGATTCGCGAACGCTATTTATAATTACGTTTTAAAAACAAAAACCCCATGCCTACAACTGACAAACGCTCGTTTACGCGCTATTTTACATTAAGTGCACTGCTGTTGTTGGCAGCAATTTTATTGTACACCTTAAGTGGTTTTATTGATGCCTTTTTAGGGGCCATCATAATTTATGTAATGGGGCGGCCACTGCAAATGCAGCTAACGGTTAAGCGCAAATGGAACAGCTCATTGGTAGCTATCGGAATATTATTGCTTTCATTCGCCGTGGTTTTAATTCCAACTATTGTGATCATTAATTTAATTCTGCCTAAGCTTAATTTGTTTTTCAACGACACTTCCATTGTGATGCACATGTGGCAACAAACCGATATGTATTTGAAAAACCATTTCGGATCCAATGTATTAACTACCGAAAACATCAGCTCGGTGCGAAATGCAGCGGCAGGTTATATTGCGGGATTTTTAAGTCAGTCCTTATCTATTGTTGCCGATTTAGCAATCATGGCTTTTATGGCGTATTACCTGTTGAAGAACGCCGGTAAAACTGAAGATTGGATTATGAAGAATATTCCGTTTGAAGATTTAAACATAAAATTGTTTTCAAAAGAACTGCACGATCAAACGTTTTCAAATGTTATTGGAGCGCCGCTATTGGCTATTATTCAAGGCTTAGTTGCCTCATTGGGCTATTGGATATTCGGCTTAAAAGACCCGTTCTTTTGGGGAATGATAACCGGCTTCTTTTCGTTTCTACCCATTGTAGGCTCTTCTATTATTTGGATTCCGGCCGGTTTGTTTCGCTTAAATGAAGGTGCCACTTGGCAAGGTATCGCTATTATTCTTTTTGGGATTTTGGTGATTTCAGTAATTGATAATGTATTGCGCTTCACGTTTCAAAAGAAGTTTGCCGATGTACATCCTCTGGTAACAGTGTTTGGTGTGATAGCCGGTGTTAGTTTGTTTGGTGTTCCGGGAATCATCTTCGGCCCATTGTTAATTTCCTATTTGATAATCTTGTTCAAAATTTGCAAAGAACAATTCAGTCATTAAAACAATGGATACTAAACACTGACAAAAGTCGTTCTTTGTTTTCTCAACTTGTACTAAATTTGACCAAACGCAGAACCGCTTATGTTACCTAAACGCCATAATCCCGGAAAAGCACTTTTATTTCTTTTGGTAGGAACTTTTTGGGTAGGCATTTCTTTTAATTGCAAACGCGAGAAGGCAGCAGCTTTAGATGGCGGCTATCCGGCACCTGTGGCTGCAATTATTCAAAACAAATGTGCAGTTAGTGGTTGTCATACCAGCAGCGATAAAGCCAATGCTATGGGATTGGATTTAAGTACTTGGACGCATTTATTTGAAGGCACAGATGATGGTGAAAATGTATGCATACCTTACTATTCACAAATCAGTCATTTATTTTTACATACCAATACCTACTCCGATTTAGGCGATCAACACGAACCTACTATGCCTTATAATCACGAGCCTTTAAGTCGCGATGAAGTGCAAGTACTAAAGGATTGGATCGATGCGGGAGCACCAGATGAACAAGGACATATTGCATTTACCGATCAACCCGAACGTCGTAAAATTTATTTAACCAATCAAGGTTGCGACAATGTAGCAGTTATAGATGCTGCAAGTGGAATGTTGATTCGTATTGTTGAAGTGGGCACTTCTTCTTCGAGTATTGAATCGCCACATGCTCTAAAAGTATCGCCCAATAAAAAATACTGGTATGTAATTTTCGCGAACGGTTCCGTTATTCAAAAGTATGATGCCAATACCGATAAATGGATAGCTGATATTCCGATTACTTATGGTTCATGGAATCAATTGTTGATTGCCCCGGATGGTAAATCTGCTTTTGCCTTAGACTTTAGTAATGAAGGGCGTATAGCGTATGTTGATTTGGAAAACAATGCCTTTAAAAAAATGTATAGCGGTGCCGGCTTGTTTGTTTTACCACATGGTTTAGCCGCCACTGCCGATTTTAAAACCTTATACATTGCCAGTACCACCGGCAATTTTGTGTACAAGATGGATGTAACTGATCCGATGAATCCGCAATTACCGGTTCAAGTAAGTTTAACACCTAATGAAGCACCGTCGTTTAATTCAGCATCGAATTTAAGTATTCACGATTTTCGATTTACTCCCGATTACCAACGTTATATCGTAACCAGTCAAGGGTTAAATCAAGTGCGTATTTATCAAGCTTCAAATGATTCCTTATTGAAAATTATTCCGGTAGGCTCGTATCCGCAAGAATTAGCATTTGATAATGTTAGTCCGTATGTATTTGTAGGTAACATGGAAGATGCAGCCTGCAATGGCATTTCGTGTAAAGGTTCGATACAGGTAATCGATTACCTAAGCATGAGCAGTATTATCACTTTAGCCGATGGTTTTTATCAACCGCATGGAATAATTGTAGATCCGGTAGAACAAAAATTATACATCGCTAATCGCAATGTTAGTGCAACGGGTGTGCCTCCACATCATGGTTCTACGTGCCATGGTAATCCGGGCTATGTTAGTAGAATAGATATAGCTACATTAAGTACCGATGACTATAAAGTGAATTTGTTTTCGGATACGTATGGAATTGATTACCGTTAATTTGGTAATTAAAATTAATTCGAAATC
>JAHEYX010000345.1 GCA_023251415.1 Chitinophagales bacterium | reverse complement strand
CATGCTTGTTCCGTATGAGGTAATGATAATAACTCTTTAAAGTCGAAATTTTTCGATTAACTGAACGAGCCGTAAGCTCATCGTTCATCAAACTCACTATCCAACTGCGGATAATGGAATGACTGATTTCTGCTAATTGCAGTTCTCCGTATACGGCATTGATATAAATAAAAAACTGCTCCAGGTCTGACCTGTAAGCAGTTATAGTATGTGATGCATATTGTTTTTCAATCTGCAAATAAGCAATAAATTCTTCTTTGTAATTCACTTTACGAATATACAACGAAGTTTTCGAACCACCTATTAAGCGTTTTGGTTATGGTAGGTTTCGCGAATGTAAACGGCTTTCAGCACTTGTTTACGACGAACGATAGATGGTTTTACAAAAGCTTGACGTGAACGTAAAGATTTAACCACTTGTGTACGGTCAAATTTCTTTTTGTACTTTTTTAATAATTTGTCTACTGTGTCGCAATCTTTGTTAGTGATAATTAACATGTTTGATCTGTTTGTTTAAATTTTGGAGGTGCAAATATACTTTAATTTTTATTTTTTCCTACTTTTTTGAAAAAAATTCAACAGCAATCAAAATTAATTATCGCCTTTTATCGCCTCCATACCTGCTCATTTACACTATTCAAATTCTTCAAAATTCCTAAATTGCCAAGCAAATACTTCCTTTTTACCCAAAAATGTTGCACATTCGTTGCTATTCTTGAAAATTAATGAACAAATCATTTTTTATTCTAAGTTCTTTTTTTTCATTTGCAAAAAAAACCTGCTATGGAAGTTCGCAAAGTTAAGTTTACTCAACGCAATCATTCTGATTTTTTCTCGGTGTTACGCAAACGCATTGACGATCATTTTGAGCAAGTACACAAAACACAGTTTGCCGATGGTCGCATGTGGTTCAAAATCATTTTCTGGCTGTTCAGTTGGGCTGCTACTTGGTGTGCCATTATGTTTAGCGGATTAGCCGGTTGGTGGTTGGTATTATTAGGCGTAATGCATGGTTTTACCCATCTTTTTATTGCCTTTAATATTGCGCACGATGCAAATCACGGTTCAATCAGTTTAAACAAACGCGTGAATGATATATTCAGTTGTTCATTGGATTTAATAGGTGTAAACTCTTATTTGTGGCGCTTTTCTCACAATACCGCTCACCACAGTTATGTAAATGTTGTTGGTGTAGATACCAGCAGCGATGGTTACGGAATCATACGTTTCAATGGTCAAGACAAATGGAAACCGGCATTTCGCTTTCAACATTATTATGCTTGGCTTTTGTATGCAGTAGCTACCTTAAATTATGTATTCACCAAAGACTTTAATTTGTTTTTTCGCTTACGTAAGCAAAATTCTTCCATGTCGCCATCTACCGGTGAATGGGTATATTTAATAATCACCAAATTGTTCTACTATTCTTACACGTTAGTTTTACCAACTATCTTCCTCCCCTACTCATTCGGGCAAGTGTTCGGCGTTTTTGTTTTAGCACATGCTTTATTGGGATTTACGTTGGCTTTGGCCTTCCAAACCGGTCACTTAATTGAAGGTACCAGTTTTCCGCCACTCGACAAAGATGGTAACGTTAATAAAAATTGGGCTGTACATATTGTAGAAACCACCACCGACTATGCCTCCAGCAACCCGCTAGTTTCTTGGTTATTGGGTGGTATTAATGTGCATGTTATTCATCACTTGTATCCACGTATTTGCCATACCCACTATAAAGAATTGGCTCCCATCGTACAGGCCACTGCCGAAGAATATGGTTTAACGTATCAAACTATTCCAACATTCCGTCAAGCAGTGGTTTCGCACTACCGTTTATTGAAAGAATTGGGTAAGAAGGATTTTAAAATGGCTTCGTAATTTAAAGTAAGGCATCTAAGGCGCCACGCAATTCATTAAAATTGTGGGTTTCCTTTTTTTCTTTGCAAACCTCCATTCCGGCTTCATAAGTGGCTATCGCTTTCGATTCTAATCCGAAGCGTTCATATAATTTACCCAAATGATAATATACTCCGGTGTATTGGGCATCACGTTGCACGATGCCTTCGAATGCAGCCAAAGCAGCATCGTATTGTTCCATTTTTACGTATTCTAAACCCAGTGCAAAATTCAAAAACGAATCGTCGGGTTGTTCTTGTAACATGGCTTTTAACTTATCCACACGAATATTATTACTCATACTGAAAAAATGAAAGTGAATTGATTACTTTTGCGGCTCAAAATAAGTGAATTCGTTTGTAAAAACCGATTTTATCCAAAATCCAATTGCATTGGCGAATAAACTTCAACATTAACATCAACTTTTTATGAAGATTTTAGTTTGTATCAGTAAAGCTCCTGACACCACAACCAAAGTATCGTTCATTAATAATGATACCCAATTTAACCCCGATAAAGTAACCTGGATTATTAACCCGTACGATGAGTGGTATGCCTTAGTACGAGCCTTAGAATTGAAAGAAAGTTTAGGTGGTAGTGTTACTATCATTAGTGTAGGTGGAGCAGATGCCGATCCTATATTACGTAAGGCTTTCGCTATTGGTGCCGATGATGGTGTACGTATTGATATGGAGCCAACAGATGCCTTTCAAGTAGCTACTCAAATTGCAGAATATGCCAAAGACAAAGGTTTTGATTTAATCCTTTGCGGAAAAGAAACCATCGACTACAACGGTTCTCAAATTGGTGCCATGGTAGCCGGTTTAATGGATTTACCTTATGTTTCATTAGCCACTAAATTAACGATGGAAGGAACTGAAGTAAATTTAGAACGCGAAATTGAAGGAGGAAAAGAAATTTGTTCAGTACAAACTCCTGCTGTTATTTCTTGTCAAAAAGGTATGGCAGAAGCACGCATCCCAAATATGAAAGGTATTATGGCGGCTCGTACAAAACCATTGCAAACCTTACCGGCATTTGCAGGAGATGCATTAACTCAAATTGTACGTTACGAATTACCTGCTGAAAAGAAAGGCTGTCACTTGGTAGACCCTGCTAATGTGGACGAATTGGTACGCTTACTTCATGAAGAAGCAAAAGTTATTTAATCAAATTTTTACATTACTCAAATCTGTAGAACTATATGTCAGTATTATTATTCGCGGAAAGCATAAACGGCAAATTTAAAAAATCAACCTTGGAAGCAGCAACCTATGCCGCTGACCTTGCAGCTAAAATGGGCACTACGGCTATAGCTTTAGCCGATGCCGGTTTGAGCGCTGATGAATTAGCCGGAATAGGAAAGACCGGTATTAAAAAAGTAGTAACGGTTGCTCATGCTAATCTTGCTCATTTTGACGCTAAAGCTTATTCGTATGTAATGGATGAAACAGCTAAAACTGTTGGTGCCACTGTATTAATATTCTCCTACAACTTAACCGGAA
>JAHEYX010000045.1:9271-13568 GCA_023251415.1 Chitinophagales bacterium | reverse complement strand
GAATCGTAATTTTCAGCAATTGACATTTGGTTCTTATTATGGAGGCAACGGAAGCTTAGAACATGTTGATGGCGGTACGAGTCGATTTGATAACAACGGTTACATCTACGGTGCTATTTGTGCCGGCTGTATTACGAATGATTCTTATTTAGCCGCTACACCCGGTGCTTGGTCAGCTACCAATAACAGTACAAATTGCAATTTAGCAGCATATAAAATCGCTATTCCATTTCCATACTTGTCTGCAACAGCGGCTGCAGCACCGGATACCTTTGGCTGTGGTCCGTTCACCGTTCAGTTTACACAAGTAACGAATGCAGCCCATTACAGTTGGACCTTTGGGGATCCCGGATCAGGTATTTTAAATACCAGTATTTTAGCTGCACCTACACATACGTTTAATAATGCAGGTACCTACCAAGTCATGTTAGTGGTAATTGATTCCAGTTTTTGCAATATCACAGACACTGCCTATTTAACGGTTTTGGTTACAAATGACACCATCAAAAGTTTTGTAATTGCAAATGATTCGATCGTGTGCCCCAATCAAATAGTAAGTTTTCAAGCCGGTGGGCAATTTGGACAAACCTATCATTGGGATTTTGGTGATTTGACTACCTCCACTTTGCAAAACCCAACCCATAGTTACACCACACCAAACTCTTATTTGGTGACGCTTATCGTCAATAATCCGTTTACGTGCAATAAATCAGATACTTCGTACTTAACTGTTCAAGTAGTAGCCACAAGTGTGTCTGATACATTTACGGTCAATACCACACATGGATGTCCGCCACTGTCGGTTCATTTCAACGGAACAGTTACCAATGCAACTAGCTACAGCTGGAATTTTGGAGATGGAACGCCAAGCTTTTCCGGTTCGCTAAATGTTACCCATACTTATGCTAATGCCGGCACTTATACTGCAACGTTGTATGCATTCAATAGTTTAGCGTGTAATCCGGTGGATTCGTTCTCGATTGTAATTACATCAGCCGTTACTAATGTTACTGCTAATGCACAGTCTATAAGTCCGGTTGGCTGCACTCCGTATACCGCTCAATTTCAGAATTTAAGCACCAATGCAACGAATTACCAATGGAACTTTGGAGATCCGTTATCAGGAGCTTTAAATAGCTCAACATTGAGTACCCCAAGTCATTTATACAATACTTCCGGGGTATTTACTGTTTTTTTAATAGCGAGTGATTCCTTTACGTGTAATAAGCACGACACCATTCAGTTTCAATTAGCGGTCGATACAGTGCATGTTATTGCTGCATTTACTGCAAGTCCAATAACCGGTTGTGTTCCACTAAATGTTAATTTTACGAATAATTCATGGCATGCCTTGTCTTACCAATGGAATTTTGGAGATGGGTCAGCTGTTTCAACACAAACAAATCCTGCGCATACGTATATCGATACCTTATCTTATTGGGTTACTTTGATTGCTAATGATTCTACTACTTGTAACTTAGCGGATACAGCCACGGTATTAATTGATCCGTATTACACCTATGTAGATGCCAAATTTTCGATAGTGGATACGATGGCCTGTCGTTCATTAGATTTGTCTATTATGAATCAAACAACCGGTGCAACAGCTTATCAATGGGATTTAGGAAATAGCCAAACATCAACCTTATTTCAACCTACTTATACATACTCCACGCCCGGCGCTTATTTAATTACTTTAATTGCTACAAATCCATCCTATTGTAAACCTGCAGATACGGTTTCACATGGCGTTCATGTGTTTTTAGAGCCTACGGCTTCATTTTCTGCCTCACCATTTATTTGGAAACCGGATTCATTCTTTAGCTTTATTAACCACAGTGCCGATGCAACAGTTTATGATTGGTATATTGATGGGGTATACATTGGCAGCAATGAAAGCTATCAACAATCTTTTCATAAATTAGGATATCATAAAATTTGTTTAGTTGCTAAAAATGCCAATGGTTGTATTGATTCTATTTGCAAAGAAGTGTATGTTGATGTTACTCCTAGTATTGGCGTTCCTAATGCATTTTCACCGGATGGAGATGGTATTAATGATATTTTATTTGTTTATGGATTAGGAATTGAAACCATTGATTTCAGGATTTACAATCGCTGGGGACAACTTGTTTTTGAAACAACCGACCGCAACAAAGGGTGGGATGGTACTTTTAAAGGAGTACCTCAAGAGATGGAAGTATATGCTTACGTTGTTTCTGCTACATTTATTACCGGTACTTCACAATCATTAAAAGGCAATGTAACCTTAGTGCGTTAATCATGAAAAAAATTGTAATCATCTTGTTTCTGCTGCAATTTGCCAAATTGGCTAGGGCTCAAGATGTGCATTTTTCTCAGTTTTATTCTTCTCCATTAACGATTAATCCTGCTAATACCGGTTTGTTCAATGGATTTTATCGTGTTGGTGCAAATTATAAACGGCAATGGGCAAGTATTCCTGTCCCTTATCAAACGTTTTCTGCTTGGGGCGACATGTCATTCAAAAGAAGCGACCGCAATAGTTTTGGAAAATCTGCATTAGGGCTTTGTGTGGTGCAAGATCAGGCCGGTGATGGTCGTTTATCGGCAACTAAAATTAATTTATCGGCTGCTGTTCATATACCACTTGATTACGATCACACGCAATATATTTCTGCCGGTTTACAAGCTTCGTATGTTCAACGTCGTATCGATTTTAATCAATTGTATTGGGGGAATCAATGGGATGGAACACAATTTAATACCCAATTAAATAATAAAGAACCGTATAGGCAATCTTCTTTTGGTTATTTTGATGCCGCGCTTGGGGTTGATTACTTGGCTTCCTTTCGCGATGTATTAACTGTTCATGGCGGTTTTTCTATTCAACATCTTGTACAACCCAAAGAAACCTTTTATAATAACGATAATCATATCGGCATTAAACCGGCGCTTAATGCTGGT
This sequence comes from Chitinophagales bacterium, assembly GCA_023251415.1. Classification (GTDB taxonomy): domain Bacteria; phylum Bacteroidota; class Bacteroidia; order Chitinophagales; family CAIODY01; genus JAHEYX01. The sequence continues at coordinate 10,622 of JAHEYX010000045.1, read as the reverse complement.
GGCAGGTATATTATTAATGAACGAAATCAACTATGGACCGAAGTGTTTTTTGAAGAACAAAAAAAAGCAAATGAATTTTTGATAAGTGGTTTATGGGGCTACAACGCAGCAGAAGATTACAATTATTTTAAGAGTTTAATTTGGTTTGGTTTATCCATGCGTTGGAAGGATGCCATAGTCCCGGTGCTTGGCTACGAAAGAAATAGAATGCGTATACTTTTAAATTACGATATCAATTTCTCTTCATTGCGTGTCGCAACGCAAGCCAGAGGCGGTATTGAAGTATCTTTAATTTATATGGGTGAGAATAATACCCCTCCTTACCGTCAACCTCGAATTGTACCTTGTCCGGTGTTTTAAGTCTAAATTTTAAAAAGCTAATTAAGTGGCACGTCTCAAACTTGTATTACCCGCTACCTTTTCATTTTCAACAACAATTACTGTACTTATTTCCAATATTAATTATGGCGGTCATGTTGGTAATGATTCCATTTTATCCTTTATTCATGAAGCCCGATTACGCTATTTCCAATTTTTAGGAGCAGATGAGTTGAATTTTTTCGGCACGTCTGTAATCATGGGGGATGTTGTGATCAGTTATAAAGCTGAATCTTTTCATGGCGATGAATTAACCCTAGCAGTAACAGCCGATGAATTTACGACCTATGGTTTTGATTTGTATTATCGAATTACCAAGCAACAAGCAGGGGAGCAAAAACTGGTGGCTGAAGCTAAAACCGGTATGGTTTGTTTCAATTATACGACACGAAAAGTAGAACCGGTGCCGGAAGTATTTAAATTGAAAACCAGAGAAGCTAAAATTTAAAAAACACATACAAACTATTTAAGCAATTATTACTTTTGTCCTTGTTTCAAAAACTTGAACACGTCATTCCTTTATTTCATTTAAAAATCAATAAATTATGTTCGATCTTGTAGTTATTGGTAGCGGCCCGGGTGGATATGTTGCTGCTATTCGCGCTTCTCAATTAGGTTTAAAAACAGCTGTAATTGAAAAAGCTGAATTAGGCGGAGTTTGCTTGAATTGGGGTTGTATTCCAACCAAAGCACTATTGAAAAGTGCTCAAGTATTTAATTACATGAATCATGCAGCTGATTATGGTTTAAGTGTTACCGATGCAAAAGCTGACTTTGGTGCTGTTGTGAAAAGAAGTCGTGATGTGGCCGGAGGAATGAGCAAGGGCGTTCAATTCTTAATGAAAAAGAATAAAATTGAAATTATTGCCGGTACTGCAAAATTGATTCCGGGTAAAAAAATTGAAGTTACCGCAGCTGATGGGAAAAAATCAATTGTTGAAGGTAAAAACATCATTTTAGCAACAGGAGGCAG
>JAHEYX010000045.1:0-9261 GCA_023251415.1 Chitinophagales bacterium | reverse complement strand
CCTAACATCAAGCAAGATGGTGTTAAAATTATTGGCTATCGTGAAGCCATGGTTTTACCGGTTCAACCTAAAAGTATGATCGTGGTAGGCGCCGGCGCAATCGGCGTTGAGTTTGCCTATTTCTATAATTCGATGGGGACTAAAGTAACTATTGTTGAATTTGCTCCACGTATGGTTCCTGTTGAAGATGCAGATGTTTCGAAAGAATTGGAACGCAATTATCGCAAACAAGGCATGACTGTTTTAACAGATTCTGCTGTTCAAAGTGTCGATACAAGTGGTACGGGCGTAAAAGCAGTAGTTAAAACGCCAACAGGAGAAGTTACTTTAGAAGCTGATATTTTGTTAAGTGCTGCCGGCGTTCAAGCTAATATTGAAAACTTAGGTTTAGAAACATTAGGCATTAAGACTGATAAAGGCAGAGTAGTAGTGGATAAATACTACCAAACTTCTGTACCGGGTATTTATGCCATTGGAGATTTATTGCCTACTCAAGCATTAGCCCATGTGGCCAGTGCAGAAGGGATTACTTGCGTAGAAAAAATTGCCGGACATCATCCTGAGCCAATTGATTATAATAATATTCCGGGTTGTACTTATTGTTACCCTGAAATTGCATCGGTTGGTTATACAGAAGAAGCCGCTAAAAAAGCAGGTTACGAAATTAAAGTCGGTAAATTTCCATTTAGTGCAAGTGGTAAAGCCAGTGCAGGTGGTGTTAAAGAAGGCTTCGTAAAGGTTATTTTTGATGCCAAATATGGCGAATGGTTAGGCGCTCACTTTATTGGTGCAAATGTAACGGAAATGATTGCTGAAGTTGTAGTTGCAAGAAAATTAGAAACCACCGGTCATGAAATTATTAAAGCCATTCATCCGCATCCAACCATGAGTGAAGCAGTTATGGAAGCAGCTGCAGCAGCTTACGGAGAAGTTATTCACTTATAATAGCATTTAACTTTATTAAAAGGGCGTACAGTTTAACGGCTGTACGTCCTTTTTTAATTACAACCATCAGGTGTACAAACACTTTCTGAAGTAGGTTCAGCTGTTGCGGTATTAGTCAAACAAGCAGCAAAGGCTTGTTGAAAAACCGAAACCGGTTGAGCTCCTGAAACGGCAAATTGACTATCAAAAACAAAAAATGGCACTCCTTTAACGCCAATTTGATAAGCCTCATATTGGTCATTCTCAACTTCCTGTTTATAATCCTCATTCAACCATAATTGCTTGATTGCTATTTCCGGAATCCCTGCTTGTATGCCTATTTCAGTTAATGTTTGTTGATCAGCTGTGTTTTTTCCATTGGTAAAATAGGCTTGAAACAACAGTTCTTCCAATTGATTTTGGCAACCGTGCTTTTTCGCTAAATGCGATAAACGATGCGCATCCATTGAATTGGCAACCACTGCCTGGTCAAGGTTATAGGTCAATCCTTCGCTAGCTGCTAATTGTGAAACATGCTCATTCATTTGTTGAGCTTGGGCAACACTCCAGCCTTTAACTTCAGCTAAATATTCATGAATACGCTTTTGAGGTTGGGTAACCAATTGCGGATTAAGTTGATAACTTTTCCATTCAATTTCAACTTTTGTAGCGGCAGGTAAATCACGAATGGCTGCTTCAATTTTTCTTTTGCCGATGTAACAGAAAGGGCACATTACATCACTCCAAATTTGCACTTTTATCATGTTAGGTAAATTTTAATCTTCAATTAATAATCCCATTTTCCCCATTTGATAATCGCGATAAGCTTCCATAATTTGAGTAGAAGTGTTCATTACAAACGGACCATGAGTTTCAATTTTTTCAGCTATCGGACTTCCGCTTAAAAACAACGCATAGCCTTCCTCTTCGCATTCAATAGTAATAGCATCGCCATCATTTTCAAACGTAACCAAATGTAAGGCATTTATTGTTTTTCCATTTAGCTTTAAGCTGCCTTTTAAAATATACAGGCAAGTATTAAAGCTGTTGTTGGTTTGAATGGTATCCAAGCCACCCTTTTTAAAGTGAAGCATAGCGGAATCAATTGGTGTGAGCGATGGAATTTTACCGCTAACTCCTTTTATCGTTCCGGAAACGACCTGCCAACTCAATAATCCATCAGTGCTTGTAACTAAAGGGGTGTCTTCTTTTTTTAACGGGTAATAATGCGGAATATCCATTTTGTTTTTAGCCGGTGAATTAATCCATAATTGAATTATTTCCAATTCGTCGGCTAAAGGTCGTTCACTGTGCATGATTCCCATTCCAGCATGCATCCATTGCGTTCCGCCTTCATAAATTTCGCTATCATTTCCTCTGCTATCGCGATGGTGTGTACCACCTTTGAAGACGAATGTAACCGGCGAAAAACCACGATGCGGATGCGGACCAACTCCTGCCTTTTTTAAATCTGTACCATTTTCAAAAGTAACATGTCCATGATGTAACAGAATAAATGGATCGAAATACGATTCTTGTGCAGAAGGCAACGGTTGCCGGATCAAGAGTTCACCCATTTGAAATTGATTGGCATAAATAACTGTTTTTATTGACTTTGGTTGCATGGTTTGCTTAGGATTTCAGACAATAACAATATTACTTGATTTTTGTTGAAAAAAGCAGCAAGTACCCTAAAGGTGATATCGTTTACTCATTTCTTTTTGTGAAAACAGCTGATTTTTTCTCGCCTTTATTGTTGTAATAATTCAAGAAATAAATGCCTGTTGGATAATCCGCCACATGCAACACTAATTGATTGTCGGATAAAGTTGTTATAACTGGCATCTGCTGTCCTGTTGATGAATAAAGCATTAAACGGCTAATAGCTTCGTTACTTTCCATTGCTAATAGTAGGGTTGATGCACAGGGATTGGGGTAGAGGGCAACGGAATTAAGACTTGTAGCAGCTTCAATGAATTCGGTTTCACCTGCTACATCTCCAGCTTCTCGTAATGTTCTGCCGGGGACTTTTGCCATTGAATCACAGGCCCATTCAAAAGCTTTTCCACCATATTGCAACAACCAAGCATTTTTAGCTTCTGTTATTGTTTTCCATTGTATACGATTTGAACTTAAAGTTGTATACGGTTGAATAGCTGCAATCAATTGAGCAGCCTTTTGTATGGTAGAACTGTTTAAATCCCGCACATTCATCATGATCCGTGTATAATAAAATCCGGTTTTACTATACTTGCCGCTAGCTATATTATTTAAAATTGTATTGATTTTGCTTAAGGCAAATTCGACATGAGTAGTATCTGAAAGTTCATTTTCACAACCGTTTCCAATGGCAATAAGATGATTGGTAGAAGTGTTGGTGAAGAAATTACTTAAAGACGTAGGATGAAACATGCCAAAATAAGCTGCCGGATTATCATGACCACCGGAACCGCTTATACCGCTATTTCCACCCCATAACACATCAAATTGTACAGGAATTGAATCTCGGCCAAAACTATAACCGGAAAGCGGTATTTGCATAGCAGTCCAATCACTGCCCGGCATTGAGGGATTCAAATCCGTATCATACACAAATCCCCCTACATTGGTAGATGGAGTTACCCCTATATGACGATGGTAATAATAAACGTCGGTGTAGTTTTGAGTATTTTGATGGGTGTGGCAATCGATTTCGATTTGATTGTTATTGTCTTCTTGCATCCATTTAATGATGTTTTTTCCATTGGTATTGGCGAGCACACTTCCATTGTCGTATTTACTAACTGCATCTAAAAAAGCCCAATCCGATTGAAAATTTAATTTCGCTCCTTTGATTCGAATGGAATCAGCGAATTGTTTAACGGAATCACGTTTCGGCAGGTAGTTTAACGGACTTCTATTATATGCCGGTAAGTCGTCGGCTTCGTTATGCATTACAAACTCAATGTACAATACCGGAGTTGGCGTTACACTGGAACGTTGCGCGTTGGCGACGATAGCTGCTATCATCAATCCAATCAATAAAAATAAGTTTTTCATAAAATAATTGTTTTGTTTGTTTCAAGGACACTTAACTCGAACTTACGTTTAAAACAATAGGGTAGAATTCGGTAAAGAGTTAATTTTTAAGGGTTAACTGCAGCATTTTCGACTTGCATAAGAACAGCCTTAGTACTTATTTCTATTGAATTATACGCTATTTAACATCCGTTGATAAATTCATCTTTAATACTTGTTGAATATGTGTTCTTTTGTATAAAAATTGACGCACAATCATGGAAATTTCAGCACTTGAAAAGGTAGCCTCGCAAGTAAGAAGAGATATTTTACGGATGGTACATGCCGTTAACAGCGGTCATCCGGGCGGTTCTTTAGGTTGTACCGATTATGTGACAGCACTATACTTTGAACTCATGCAACATCAACCTAAATTTCAAATGGATGGTGTGAATGAAGATGTTTTCTTTTTAAGTAACGGGCATATTTCTCCATTAATCTATTCAGTGCTAGCCCGCAGCGGATATTTTGAGATTAAAGAATTAGGAACATTTCGAAAACTAAATACACGTTTACAAGGCCATCCGACTACGCACGAACATTTGCCCGGAATTCGAATTGCCAGCGGTTCTTTAGGACAAGGATTAAGTGTGGCTTGCGGTGCTGCTTATACCAAACGTATGAATAATGACAGCCGTTGGGTCTTTTCCTTACATGGCGATGGTGAATTGCAAGAAGGCCAAATTTGGGAAGCCACTCAATTTGCAGCACATCATAAATTGGACAATCTTATTTCAGCGGTTGATTGGAATATGCAACAAATTGATGGGCCTACTGAAAAAGTAATGGCCAATGGTGATTTAGAAGCTAAGTTTACTGCTTTTGGTTGGGAGTGCTTTCATTTAAATGGCAACAGTATGAAAGAAATCGTTGAAACAGTTGCTAAAGCTAAAGCGAGTAGAGGAAATGGTAAACCCAAAATGTTGCTTATGAAAACGGCAATGGGCTTTGGTGTTGATTTTATGATGAATGACCACCAATGGCATGGTGTAGCTCCTAATGATAATCAGCTTACTGCAGCTTTGAATCAACTTCCGGAAACACTGGGTGATTATTAATCCCTACATTTACAAAAAAATAAAACCCTACAATGAATTTTATCCATAAAGAAGGCAGAAGTCTTGTGATTTCTTTGTTTTTATTATTTGGCTTATTGCTCGTATTAATCGATCGTTTTTCAGCCCATAATTGTTGGTTAGTGTGTCCGGCGGCCTTATTGTTTTTGGTATTGTTTTATTTAGTAGCCCAATTTTTTCGAAACCCAACACGTACCGTTATCGCAGCCGAAAATGCTGTAGTTGCACCTGCGGATGGTAAAGTTGTAGTGATAGAGGAAACCGAAGAAACCGAGTATTTTAAAGACAAACGCATACAAGTCAGCATCTTTATGTCGCCTTTAAATGTGCACGTCAATCGTAATCCTATTTCAGGAGTGGTACGTTATGCCAAATACCATAAAGGGCTTTATCTTGTGGCTTGGCATCCAAAATCTTCTACCGAAAATGAACGCACAACTATCGTTTTCAAAAATGATAAAGTAGAATTGTTAGTGCGACAAATTGCAGGTGCAGTAGCCCGCCGTATCCGTTTTTATGTTAAAGAAGGCGACACGGTAACTCGTGGTGAAGATTTCGGTTTTATTAAATTTGGTTCTCGTGTAGATTTATTTTTTCCGCTAGGAACAAAAATAGATGTTAAAATTGGCGATGTAGTTAAAGGGAATTTAACGGTTTTAGCTAAAGTTTAACACTTAACTATTGATAATTGTCAAATCATTTCCTACTTTTACAATATAAATTCAAAATTCAATTCAATATGAAAAAATCAATCGTATTATCCTTATTAGCTTGTTCATTTGCTTTAGCAACTTTTGCGAATAACGGTGGTGGCACTAAGCCAGCAACCGGAGATAAAAAAGAATGTGCTTCTGCTTGCAAAAAAGGAGGCTCATGCTGCAAAAAAGGTAAAGAAGAAGTTAAACCAGCTCCAGCACCTGCACCTGCTCCTGAAAAAAAATAATTTTTCTTGAACGATAAAAAATCCCGATGAATGGAAATCATGCATCGGGATTTTTTATTAGTTAAAACAACGCATAGATGATTACTAAAATAAAGCAATCCGGTCGATGGCCTATTACCATTCTATTGGTAATGATGTCCGGCATTTGTTTTATACTTTCAATATTGCGAATAATCATCGCGCATAATCAGGTTTTTCTATTTTTTAATTGGAATTTAATTCTTGCAATAATTCCATGGTTAGCTTCAACTGCTATTATGATAAGTCCTACTTATCGCACCAATAAGCCTATTCTAATCGGTTTATTATTACTTTGGATTTTATTCTTTCCCAATTCCCCTTATATACTCACTGATCTATTTCATTTAAAGACCCGCCTACGAATTCCGGTTTGGTATGATTTGGTAGAAATCATGTCGTTTGCTTGGACCGGCTTAATGTTCGGCTTTGTCAGTTTGCTTGATATTGAGTTCTTGTTACACCGTTATTTTACCAAAAGGGTGACTAACGTAATCATAGTTGCCGTTTTGTTTTTAAGTAGTTTTGGTATTTATATTGGTCGTTATTTACGTTGGAATACCTGGGACATTGTGAAAGAACCGTTACCGCTTATCCTGCAAATTGGCGATCGCATTATTGACCCCACTGCTCATTTGGGAACTTGGGGAATGACCTTATTTCTCGGTATTTTATTAAATATGATTTTTTGGTCGATCAAACTATTCACCACCTATAACATTACAGTGATTCCTGAAGATAAAGTGTAATTAAGTTGCATAGCAAGGTTAACCGTTACTATCCTTACAATTCAATATACGCAGCAATAAGCGTTGCTTTATCCATCAATTTTCTTACCCTTCATCGCACTGCTGATTGCTATATCCATCACGCGTTCTGCAAAAGGCTTTGTAAATGTATTTAATGCCTCAATTTTTGCATGAATCAAATGCCGATCGGTAGAGCTTAAGTTATTTTTAAGCTCATCAATTAGCTGTTGGCTATCGCTAACTTCAGTTGGAGTTAATAAATTTCCGTTATTGGTTAAAAACTTTTCAGCAGTAAATATAAGTTGTTCGGCTTCTGTTCGGGCTTCTACTAAACCACGTAAAGCCATGTCTTCTTTGGCATGATCAATTGATTCCAACAACATCTGCTCAACTTGTGCATCGGATAAGCCGTATTGCGGTTTAACTTCAATGCTTTGTTCAATGCCGCTTCTGAGTTCTTTTGCAGTAACGCGTAGTATCCCGTCGGCATTAATTAAAAATTGGATTTCAACTTTTGGCAAATTAGCCGGCATACCCGGAATGCCTTGTAAAATGAATTCGGCTAATTTACGATTGGCAGCCACTAAATCCCGCTCACCTTGATAAACCGCTATTTTAAGCTGCGACTGTCCGTCTTTAGAGGTAGTATAGGTTCGAGCGGCTTTAACCGGTATCTTAGTGTTTCTTGGAATAATAACATCCATTAATCCTCCCATTGTTTCGATTCCTAAAGAAAGGGGAGTGATGTCTAAAAGCAACAAGTCTTTTTGGTTTCCGGCTAAGATATCTGCTTGAACAGCTGCACCTAAAGCTACCACTTCATCGGGGTTCAAATCGTCGTATACCGGTCGTTTAAACAACTCAGCCAGTTGTGCTTTTACAAATGGAATTCGTGTGCTGCCACCAACCATAATCACTTCATCAATATCGGCAGTGGTAAGCTTTGCATCCTTCAAAGCATTGTTACAACAGGTAATGGTTTTCGCCACTAAAGGTTGAATTAGTGCTTCAAAAGTAGCTTTTGACAAGGTCAATTTCCAATCTGCCAGCTCACTTTCAAACAACTCGTTTTTAGTAAGGTGCTTTTTGGCTTCTTCTGCTTTTAATCGAATTGCTTGTCGTATAGAATCTGTTAAGGCAGTTTCAGCTGTTAATCCAAAACCGTGTATCCAATGATCGACAATGGCTTTATCCATATCATCACCTCCAAGAAACGTGTCGCCGTTGGTTGAAAGCACTTCAAACACACCGTCTTGAATGCGAAGCATAGAAACATCAAAAGTTCCGCCTCCTAAATCATATACGGCAACAGTTTTAGCGGTAGTCGCTTGAACACCAATACCATAGGCTAAACTGGCTGCTGTTGGCTCGTTGATGATCCGTAACACATCTAAACCGGCTAATTTTCCGGCATCTTTAGTAGCCTGACGTTGTGCATCATTAAAATAAGCAGGAACCGTTATTACCGCTTTAGAAATGGATTTACCAATGGTAACTTCCGCTAACTGCTTTAATTCTTTTAAGATTAAAGAGGAAAGCTCAATCGGTGAATAAAATTTTGAACCGACTTGTATTTTAACTAATGCATCCGACTGATCATCGATGATATTGTAGGTAAAGAATTTCTCGTAATTGGCAATGTCTTTATAAGCCTTTCCCATTAAACGTTTTACAGAAAAGATGGTGCGTTCGGGTTCAGCAATCATGAGAGCTTTAGCCGGGGTGCCAACAGTAATTTCTTCATTTTTTCCGAAATGAATTACAGATGGAATCAAGCTACTGCTTCCGTTTTTTGCAATGCATACCGGCTTATTCGTGCACGGGTCGATATAGGCTACTAAACTATTGGTTGTACCTAAGTCGATGCCTACTATAATGTCGTTAGAACTGTCTTTTTGTAAAGTGCCTTTATTAAAATTGATTGCGATTTTCGCCATAATTAATCGATTTGATGTGCTTTGTTTCGAAGGATATTCTCCAAGTTCCAATCAATTTTTTGTTGAAATGGATTGGAACGAACCGGACAATTCGATAATAAACAAATAGAACACGAACTTGTTTTGCAAGGATCAGGATGAATAAAAAATTCTACTTTATTTTCAAAATGGAGGTTCAACAATTCGTCAATTTTCTCCATCTCTTCATGGGTTTGTTGTAAGTCGTTGTAATAGTGGAGTGTAACGTGGCAATCTACATGCAATGAATCGCCAAATTTCTGAAGTCGCATATTGTGAATGTCAATCCAGTGGATGGAACGGTTCTCATTTAAAACGGCAATGATTTGTTCCATCATTACAAAATCGATTCGATCCAATAAACCATTGATGGATTCGATGATCAGTTTATAGCCGGTCTAAATAATATAGGCACTGTAAATAATCGCCAGATACGAATCGATCCAAAAATAGCCGGTCAATTGGATTAACACCAAACCAATGATAATACCGGCGCTGGTTATAGCATCGCTGTAAAAATGGGCTCCTTCAGCTTTTAA
>JAHEYX010000344.1:435-3421 GCA_023251415.1 Chitinophagales bacterium | reverse complement strand
ATTAAAATCGATGGCCGGAAAATCCTTTTTTGCATCATAAGCCATGCCCGGAGCCGGTTTGCGATGCGTACTGGTAGCAGCATCAATATCCGTACAAAAGTAAATTTTATCAATTCGAGCATTGTTGGCTTCTAATTCATGCATCATTTTTTGGTGAATACCTGCTAAGTCGGCTAAGGTCATTACGCCTTTTGTTACACCGCGTTGGTTAGTAACAATCACAATATGTTTAAATAATGGATTCATTATTTTCAGTGCCGGAACACTTGTTTCAAAAAAGCGAAACATGTCGGCATTGCGCACATAATCATTAGGCGTATCATGGTTTATCACCCCATCGCGATCTAAAAAAAGACTCCAATTTTTGTTTATTTTTATCATTCCAAATTTTTTATTACCATTGATTTAAAAAAGTTAAAAGCCAGTTATTTAACGCCTGTACTGCTTCTTTCAGTTGCCATTGTTGTTTATCGCGAACACCACAAAGATTAGAAATTGCTCGAATTTGCATAGCAGGAACTTGGAATTTTTGTGAAGCAAAGAATATAGCTGCCCCTTCCATACTTTCTACATCTGCATTATAGTGTTGTTGAAGTGCAGTAATACGCTCAGGAATAGTTTCAATTTGTTGAATGGTAATTGCTTTAACTTTAGGCAACCCTGTTTTCCAATGGCTGGTAACAGGTAACAAGTACTTTTCTGTATATGGAAATGAATTAGGGTCGGTTAACTTTTGATCAAAATGATCATTCCAAATTGTTTCTTGTTCCCATGCTCCAATTGGTAAGCTTTCGGCAATCACTTCGGTTAATGATCCCAATGCTAAATTTGAATTATAGGTACCGGCAATTCCAATATTGAGCAGTAAATCAATTGGATTACGAGCTAATAATGCGCTCAATTCAATGGCTGTAGCCGGCGATCCAATTCCGGTGATCAAAATAAACAACTCCACTTTTTGCTGTTTTTGCCAAACTCCGATTTGTAAACCGGTTTGATCAATAAAAGGCTTGATCTCAGCTAAAGTTGCAGCTGCAAGAACTATTTTCATGCGTTAAAAATAACTAAAGTCCAGTAACTTAATGGTGATAATTTTCATTTTTAATAATGGTACAAGCCCGGTAAATTTGTTCCGCCAATACTAATCGTACCAATTGATGCGGCAATACAAAATCACCGATGCGTAATTGTTCCTGTTTTTTAATCATCGATTGATCCCAGCCATAACTTCCACCAATAACAAAAATCAATTGCCGACAAGAGGCATTCATTTTTTGTTGAATATAGTTTGCAAAGGCCATAGAAGTATAACTTTTACCGCGTTCGTCTAAAAACACGGCATGATACGGTGTACTTGGTAAATGTTGTAGTATGTAGGCCGTTTCTTCTTGGCGCAATTGTTCAATTGGAAGGCTGCCGGATTTGGGTTTGTATTCCAGTATTTCCAAACTTATATCCGTATAGTTTTGAATTCGTTTTAAGTAAAGTTCGGTTTCATTTTTCAAGAAATGATCATTCTTTTTACCTAGTGCCAGTACTTTTATTTTCATAATGCACAAAAATAGCTGCAAAAATTTAGGAAATATAAAATCAAAAGTTTTATATTTGCAGCCCGAAAAACACAGATTTGTTTCAAGGATTTGAATTTTGTTTTTAAAACAATTCAGATTATGGCCCCGTAGCTCAATTGGATAGAGCATTTGACTACGAATCAAAAGGTTTCAGGTTCGACTCCTGACGGAGTCACACAACGCACATCAACATTGTGTGACAAATCAAAAAAAGGCTGTCTCCAACGAGGCAGCCTTTTTTATTTCCATTCCTGCTAATTATTGTTTGGCAAATTCGAATGCGTATATTTGTATGCCCCATTTTATTGACCACCTTTAAAACAATTGATGAATATGAACAGGAATTGTTCGATTTAATAACAATCCTGTCTTACTATACCACGAGTTCCCCTACTCGCTATTCATTTTATTCGACCACCCCTTATGCGCAAAGCCTTTGCTTTATACGGATGTGTTTTATTAATTCTAGTTTTTACAACTACGGGTATGGCACAAACCTATAATTACTATTACGGCAATTTGCATGCACATACCGGTTATTCCGATGGCAGTAAAGATTCTTCAAGTAGCGGAATTTCTTGTCCGGGGCAAGCGTATTGGTTTGCCAAACAAACGTATCACCTCGATTTTTTAGGAATATCTGAGCACAATCATCACAGTGCAGGCATGAACCTTGCGGATTATGCGAAAGGTTGTTACCAAGCAGATACAGCCAACACCAATGGTACTTTTGTTGCCTTATATGGAATGGAATATGGCGTTATTGCCAGCGGTGGACATGTATTAGTTTATGGGGTAGATAGTTTAATTGGTTGGGACAGCGTTGGTGCTCAACCTAATTACCATATTTATAACAGTGAATATGATTATTCAGGATTATGGTCCATCATTAATGCGCGAAGTGGCGCATTTGCCTCACTAGCCCATCCTTCAACCGGTGATTACAGCAACCTTGACGGCAGTGCTTTTAATAGTAATGCGGCCAATGCAATTGTTGGCGTTGCTATTCGAAGCGGTTCAGCTTTTTCAAACACGACGAATTATACTGACGCTGCAGCTTCTTCTTATGAAAGTTTTTATAAGAAATACTTGTCATTAGGGTATCATATCGGACCAACTATCGATGCGGATAATCATTACACCACTTTTGGTCGAACCAATCAAGGTCGCACAGTTATTATGGCAACAAGCTTGCATCGCGACAGTTTATTGGCCGCTTATCAAGCATTACATTTTTATGCCAGTGATGATTGGAATGCACAAGTAAGTTTTACGTTAAATGGGCAGCTCTCCGGGGCTGATGTGCAATCCTTAAGTAATCCTACTTTGGTTGTTTCGTTAAGTGATGCAGATGCAGAAACGGTAAGTAATATCAGTATTTTTAGAGGAGTTAGTGGCAGTGGAACTAACCCAAC
>JAHEYX010000344.1:0-403 GCA_023251415.1 Chitinophagales bacterium | reverse complement strand
GCAAACCGATGGTGATGTAATTTGGACGGCACCTGTTTGGTTTAAAAAGGTCAATACCCTATTACCTATTTCAAGCATACAATTGCGGGGAAGTCGAAACGGAAATGAAACACAGCTCTCCTTTACGGTTTATGGTTCGACAGAAAAAGTAATTCATTATGAAATTGAGCAAAGTACGGATTTGTTGGAATGGAAAGGTGTAATTAGCTTAAAGCCTCAAGATTTAATGCAACTCACGCTAAACGATAGCAGCACTGCAATTTCGTACTATCAGGTAAAAGCGGTTTTAAAGGAGGAAGGCATTCATTATTCAAATATTGTTGGATTAATAGCCACTCCGGAACCTGATTTAGCCTTGAAATTTTATCCGAATCCGGTTGCAACGGACTTTTATCTAAAGTTG
>JAHEYX010000044.1:1670-13671 GCA_023251415.1 Chitinophagales bacterium | reverse complement strand
TTGATTCACTTCACAAAGTAGTCCATATTTATTGTTGAATTTGCCTTCTTTGTCTTGCTTTAGTTTTTGATAGTAGCGAAAGTTAACCTTGAACTCAATCCTTTTTTTCCTTAAAAAACTTTCATCCAAACAACAAGTTAAACCCATTGTTTTTGGAAATTGTTGATTTAATTCAATTGTATCAGATGAGTCTATATCTTGTCCACTGTCATCTTGGGAGTCTTTTTTATATTCATCTTCGTCATCATTATTAATAATTTCATTGTTTATTATTTCCTTTTGGCTACTAGAATTACCATCTACTTTAGCTTCTTCAGGGAATAAAATTCCTGTACTGTATATTGCAGCAGGTACAATATCTAAAATCTCAGACGAATATTTTATTGGTTCTTCAGTAAGAATATTCTTACTTATAAGAATTTCATTTTCCAAATCCACATACCGATACCCGTTTATTCCTGGACCTAATATTTGTTCTCGAATAAAACGCTCTAAAGAATTTCTTTTTTCTATAATTTTATTCATTATTTGTTTTTTCAATGGTTTCAAGTTCAATTAGTTTTAGCTCAGGTTTTATAAGCTCAACAAGAGTTACTAAATTATCGGCTAAATAATTTTCATCAATTCCAAGTTCATCTAATGGATGATTTGCTTTATAATACTCTAATCTTTTAGTGATTATTTCTCTTGGATTTCTATTGGTATTAAAACAGTCGTCATTAAATAGATCTTTCAATAGTTGATTCATTTGTCTAGTGCTTTGACGACTTGCTTGTTTAGACGAGTTTCGAATTCTCTGAATAATAACAAAGTAAATTTTAGGGATTTTTAGATATTCGCATAATTCAATAAACACTCTCTTACTTAACGGAGCAATTGATTCACTTTGGGGATTAATCCAACTATTTTTGAAATGAAATTGAGAAACAATTTTTATTCCTTTAGTTTCAAAATGCTTTTTCAAATCTGAATAAAGTTGATCTTCACCTACAACCTCGGCAAGATTTTTTAAAAGAACTTTCCAAAGTCTTCCCGCAGTCTCATCTCCAAAATTGAATTGTTTCCGAATAACCTCTAATTCTGCATCTTGTTGTTTTTTATCAACTATTTTATCGTAGATGTTTATATTTTGCTGTATCTCATCTAGATTCTGAATAAAGATCTTGTTGTCTTCGTTGTCTAATGACAATAAATAATCAATCTTAACAACTTTAAAAATCGTTTTTGCATCTTCTGTAATAATAAATAAATCAGAACTATAAGCAGTTCTTACTCTTTGCCCTTTTAGTTTTAATTTATATGATTCTCGTTGGTCTGAATTTGAATATTCGTTTTCTAAGTTCCAGTCAATATTTAACTTTTGCTCAGGTTTTAATTCTTGTATTTTATTCTTGAGTTTATTCCAATCAAAATGCTGGTCTCTGACTGAATGGGATAAGAGCTTATGGTAGTCATTATAAAGATTGTATTTTGACCAATTATAATAATTTTTAAAGATAAAGCAAGGCAAAATTGCTCTTGCAATACATTCAGAATCTAAATCAAGTTCAAGCAGACTCGGGAAATAATAATTTGGGTATCTACCTTGGTCTCGATAAGAGAGGATTATTAAATCTTTCAAATCCGAATTTATCAAGTCTGCCCAAGTCTTAAATTTATTTGTCTTCCTCAAAGCAAGGCAATTTCTGATTTTTGATAATAATTTCTGATTTCTCAAAATCGCTTCATCTAAAACAATCGTAGTGCAGTTTGTTAAGGTTTCAATGATTTTTGATTTTATGTCAGATTTTATTATTAAGTCTAAGGTTTGAGACAGGGCTTTTTTCAAGTTTTCAAGATCTTCAACTCTTAGTTGAAGTATGGCTTGTTTAGTATTATTATTGTTAGAAAGCAGTTCTGATTTCTCTTCATTTGAGAATAAATCATTTAGAATATAATTTTTGATTTCTTCATTATAGCATATTGAATAAATATTCATAAGCTTAATAGACCTTAGTTCATAAAGGCTTGTGATTTTTGTTTCTAAAATGAATTCATCCCAGAAGTTGGATGATTCGTATCCAGCAAATTCGATAGATAGTTGTGCACTTTCTTTTCTATTGAGAAGAAGATCTATTTCTGATTTAAGAATGGTGTAAGAAGATATATTTGGTATTTTAAATCGATCATTAGTTAAATCAAGTTTATTTCGGATTGAACTTATTGAATTAGTATTATTGCCAAATGTAATTATTATAAAATTTTTAAAACTTGTCCCATGTCTTAGATTTAAATTCTGTAAATTTTGAAGATTGAATTGATCAAATCTTTGGGCTCTATCTTCACAATCAAAAAGGATAATGTTTTCAAATAGTTTAAAGACTGGAATATTAGCAAGTTTTAATTTGGATATGGAATTGAATGAATCAAGGTTTACAACTGCGTATGAGTTAACTTCAGATAATTCTTGAATGCGCAAATAAAAGGGATTTTTTTCAAGTAAACGAGCTAGTATTATTTCTTGGATTACCTTTACATTGAGTAAAGATTTTGGCAGAAGAGACGAATTCCAGTTTAGAGTTTTGTAGCATTTAAGATGTTCTCTAATTAAAAGTCTTTCTTTTCTGATTTTTTTTTCTTGTGGTTTAGTAACGTTATAAGGGAGCTCTATTGGTCTATTTACCAGATTAGTTAATTTTTCTATTTTCTTCTCCAATTCATCATTTATATTTTCTTTTTTGTCTAAAGCATATGCTTTGTTAAAATAGTAATGCCACAAAAATTCTAAAATCAAGGTTTTAGTTTCTAAATTGTTGTCCAATTCTATGTGTAAATGAAGAGAGTTTAAAAAGTTAGGATTTATCGGAAGTTGAGAGTTTGTTTCAATTATTCCGAAGATATATTCTAAAAGAGCCTTGTTCTTTAATTTATTCGAAGAACACAGTTTTATAAATAATTCATCAAAAAAAACAGATTGATGATTATCTGCAAAATTTGGCAAATAAGTTTCAATATGTTGCTTTATTAACTCCATTAATTAACTATATTAATTTCGATATTTAAAATAGCTCTTGTAATCCCAACAAATATTTCATATTTATTAATCTCACTTGGTTTGGAAATCACCAAAAAAACATTCTTCTTTTCAAGTCCTTTGAATTTTAGTATTGAAGAATATCTCAGCTTATTTGCAGTATCGCCAATATTGGTTTCTGATAATTCCTCTACATCCTTTATTATAAGTAATTCCCTTAAATCTTCTTTTCCTTTATATTCACCTCTTAAAAATGTTGATTCAATCAAAATAACACAGTCTTGTCCTTTCAATGAAGAATCAGTTTCTCTAATTGGTGTTAAGATGTTTTTAACGATATGCGACTTTACTTCATATAAAGTTTTGTGTCGTTTAACTGAGATATTTGAAAATTTAATTTCAAAATCATCAGTATCTAATATTTCTGGATGTTCTAATATTTCCGATGATAATCTCCGAATATCAGGATTTTGTGCACTTCTTTTAACCTCATTAATTTTAAAATGACAATAATATTCAGTCAACAAGTCCGCTATTTCAGCTACAATTCTTCCACTTGCTGTATAGCTTTGATCAATATCATATAAAACCAAAGAGTTACCATTTGATAAACCTTGTCCATTAAAGCCTGAAAATTTACTAATAAACAAATCCAATCCTCTATCAAGTATATCTTGAGCTTCATCAATTACTATGAAATCATAGGGCTTTAGTTTTTCTTCAGTTTCAAGATATAGAATGGTGGCTTTAACCAAATCATAGAACTGATCTTCAGTTAATGAACTTATTTCCTTAAAGTCTAAATTTGGATTATGTTTTTGAAAGAACTTAAAAAAGGTTGTAACTTCTATGTTACTAGAAAGCTGCCTCTCACTTAAAAGAGATTTGGTGTAATGCATTAAAAGATTATTCCAACACAGGTAAATTCCATTTTTTTTATGTTGCTTATCAATAAATGCTTTTGCAATAGTCGTTTTACCGCTACCAGGTGGCCCTTCAATCATTATTCTTGGATTTTTATATAATCCATCTAGTATTTCAATGTTTTGGATACCAAGCCACTCAAGTGTATTAATTGTATTTAAGTGATTTCTATCTATAATAATTGGACTCAGTATTTTTTTGATTGCGAAATATTCTTTGGGGGAAACCTCTGAATAATTTCTAAAGTGCTTTTGATGTTTGCTTTTGGAGTAGTCAAAGACATTTAATAGAAACTTTTCTATTGACCCTTCATAATCTTTAGCAAGATAAGAAGTCCACAAAAGTTTATTATCGATTAGCTTTGATTCAAATGGGTAATCAACGTGTGGGAATGCTGTTGCTTCGCAGAAAAGGCATCCTTTTAAATTGTTAAGAATGTTGTCTTTTAAAGTGTATTTATATCCCTCAGCTTGCTTGAAAGGATTTTGCTTAATAGGTGTTTCGAAGTTTTTTCCATAGTAAAATGTATTGTCTCTAGTGGAAATTGGACCACCTTTTACTTCCAAAACTAGAAGACCATGTTTACAAAGAATCAAAAAGTCTATCTGAGAGCTGGTCTTCTTGTAGTAGTTAAAGTTATCTGAATGCTCTGGCAACTTCAAATCGTGCCAAACATCCCATTCAATATTGCTTTTGCTTAAATCAATCCAAAGTTGTCTGTAAATGTCAATTTCACCACGAAGGGGTGAGCCATCTTCTTTAACGATAATGGTTTCTAAAGCATCTATTGGGTTATTTGGGTGAAATTTAACTGGCATAATCAATTCCCATTTGCAATACTTGAAATCTTATTGATTGCATACAATGCGAAAAGCTGTTTAACTGGGACTTTGTCTTTGTACTTAAATATTTTGTCTTTGTTTTGACTAAACTCCAGCATACCCAAATTAGTTTTGTCAATCATCTCTTTTAAAGAGTCGACTAATTCAGCCGGTTCAGTATATTTTATGCTTGACTTTTGTTGTTCATATAGCTTTTGTAACTCCTCAGCACTGCTAATTTTATCCGAAAATCCATTATTAATTTTCCTTAAAAAATCCTTGCCCCCATTAAATTCGCAAATAAGTTCTTCAAGGTTTTTAAAATACATATCCTTGATTTTTTGTATCGGAAACCCTCTCCCCGTGCCATACTGAATGGAAGTGTACCAGCGTTTTTCTGCAGATTTTGGATTCTTTTCAATGTCATAATTGGAGAGGGTTACAGTTAAGTTTCCATCCTTAATTGCATGCCTCCGAAATCGTGCGCCTTTATTTTTTACTGGAGGCTTATCAAATATTCTACGATTAAATTTATTTAAGTTAATAACTCCATTCAAATTAGGAGCATTCGCTACAGTAAGAGTTTTCGGTATTTCCAACTTTAACTCTTGCAAAACAACCCTTGCAAATGCTCGACTAACTGAACTACACACCGCATTTCCTACTAAACGCCACTTAGCATTTTCAGCTCCAATAAATTGATAGGTTATTGGAAATCCCATAATTATTGCCGCTTCGCGAACCGTTGGTAGTCTGAATTCACCATCGCCAAGTCTTTTCACTTCAGACCGATAAATTATAGACTCTCTTGAATTGGCAATTTTTGTGGCCGTTATGGTGCGGCTAGGTTTGTTTTCATTCTCAGGAAATGCCATTTTACCCATAAATGGATGATTTGTTTTCCAATAATGCGAAAATCGCCACTCTACTTCATAGATACCGGTATCATAAAAGTGATCCGTTATTTCTGATAGTTTGATTTTTATAGAGTAATGAGGGTCATTAATTAGTTTATCTGATTTAGCAGAAAAAGGACTTGGGAAATTCTGTTTCATTTGTCCTATGGTTTGATACAGTTTCATTCCTTTTTTTACGGATTCAGAATGCGTTGGCTCTGGTATTATTAATCCACCTTTTTTTATTATCTCTCCCGCAATAACACGTTTACGGGCCTGGAATGAACCATAATCAGCAGAGTTTATAATCGTAGTATTTTCATATAAATCGATTGCGATTTTTAAGGGACTAATTCTGTTCTTGTTCGCCCAATCCGTTAATCCCAAATCTTTGAATGTATAAGCAGTTTGCAAGTAGCGTTTTGAATTAACCACATTCTCCATAAACCAAGCTTTGAGAACTGAATTTTTCTGATGCTTCTTAACAGCCACAATTCTCAAAAATGTTTCAGTAAGGTCAACACCTAAAGACTTATCAGCGTTACCAGATTTGTTTGAACTAGAAAAACTCACACATGGTGGACTACCAATAATTACTTCCGTGTTTGGTAGCGCCTCTATTTCTTCGGTACCATTTTTAAAATCGAGTATATTTTTTACTTCGCAATTAAGTCCGAAATTGTGATTAAATGTATCTACAGCGGGCTTCCAGTGGTCGAATCCATATATAATCTCGTACCCCATTTGTCTGAAGCCCTCAGAAAAACCGCCTGCACCGCAAAAAAAATCTAAAACAGTTAACTTTTTCATATTCCTTATAAAATCAACAATAATCTTAAAGAATTAATTAAACTAAATTTATAAAATCAATATTAAATATATCAGCTTGTAAATTGCTATATATAAAATTCAAGTTAAAATCTGACAAAAATAATATTTAGTACTATAATTTCAATTCCTCCCCCACTCCACAATACTAATTAAAAATATTTAAAGTGTAATATTTTAAAGTAATTTTATTTAAAAAATTACCTGTTGCAACACGGTTCCCACCCCTCCACCTTTCATTCTACAACCTAACCCTTATTTCATTGTAATTAAGCTGTTCGATGTGGAACAGGATATTGGTATAATCTATATCGGTACAGGTACCGTTGCGTAAACGTTCGGTTAGGTCAAACACTTCGTTATAGGGTTCAGAAGTTGGTTCGCCTTCATCATCCAATTCCCATTCAAAACTTGCTGCCCACTCTTCCAGTTCAGGTAGTATTTTTTCTTTGTTGATTTCTACTAATTCTTTGTCGGTCATTTGGGTTTGATTTTGAATGATTGATAAGCACATCAAAGGTACATGAAACTGTAGATTATAACTTATGCGTTTATTATCTTCATATAAAAATCAATTCCCGGAATCAACTATTTGTCTTGCACATACAGCATCAGGTTAATAACACGCTAATGATTTGTAAGTTAATGCAAGGCTACTTTTTTGAATTATATCGTACTGCCCTAAAATGTTAATTTCTTCATATAAACTTATAAATAGCATTGACAATAACTTAACCCAACAACGAATCGATATTCAATATTGCAATCGCCTTACATTTGGTACTTTTAATATTCATCGGAATACACTTTACTTTTATTTATAGTTAAATTACCAAAATTACTTATAGTGTAGTTTGTTTTCGCTTCAAGCGATTAACAGAACACCTTACCCCCACTCATCATTCTCTTGGGGGTATGTAGTTAATGCCAAAGTATTTTGCATATTCTTCAATGGGTTGTAGTCCTACTTTAGCGCGTCGTTGGTTAACTTGTTTTTCGTTGGCTATTGGATAAAATTGGGGTTCGCCGGTTTTACTAAAAATAACTTGTGTTCCATAGGTTTGTAAATCTCCCTGTCGCATTTGTATACGATCTTGCAACAGGGCCAGCTCTGATGGATAGGATTCGCCTTCTTGAACAGCTTGTTCTAATAGCGAATAGTAGGTTAGTTGCGTTTCTAAATCGGTATGTTGAATAACCAGAAATAATGCTTGATTAGCTTTAGCACCGACTAAACTTTTACCCATCCATCCGTATTGGGTAAGTAGTGCTTTTACTTGTACCAATAAACAACTATCGATATAGTGCATATAGGCACTTGAATCTTTTCCGGTTCTGGTTTTTTGATCACGTTGGGCTATGGTGGCTAGTTCCAGTTTTAAGGCCTGCAAATTAAAATTCCCTTTTACCATTTTACTGGGAGTTAACGTCTTGGTATAGTAAACAGCCGTATATGGAAAATCAGATTTTGGTGAACATTTAATCAAATACTTGTCACAAGCAACAGTGGTATCCCAATCATTAAGTTGCCGACTATAATGATGTTCTTTAAAGGTGCCACCACTATTTGCGTTATAACTGCCATTGTAATAATAATTGTATACGCTTGCTAAATGTTGTGCAAGCTTTAAAGAAGTATCTTGTATTAAGTAGGTGGCCAATTTTTTTTCTGCCTTTGTCAAGCTAGCATGATAGCTGCCACTCAAGGTTAACATGCGCCATTGGGGATGCTGTAAAAGTTGCTGTTTAATATTATGGTACATAGCACTGTCGCGATCCAGTTTTCCATAAGCAGCAGAATCAATATCAAAAAAGAACAAATGAACATTAGGGTTGTTTTTTAAATGTCCGATAAGTTGTGCCCATGCAAAGGATTCACGTCCATCAAACGGCTCATAATTGCTAAAAAAATTGCTTTGGTAAATACTACTGTCAGTGTGGTTGGTAATGAAGTGGTGCATGCGCTCGGCCGGAATCTCTAATCCTACAAATATGCTGTCACCTTTTGCAGTAAAAAGTGCAGCCAATCCATTTACAAACTGTGCACATTCATTGGCACCATGCATTTCACCAACCATTATTACCCTATAATTATCGAAAAAACGGTACACACTATCGTTTAATAGTTTCGGATTACGAATAGGAATGGCATTCGATTTAATGTAGTTAGCATTGCTTTGTGCGTGACTGGCCGTGCTAATAAAATAGAAATGCACCAACACAATAAAGACTTTACATAAGCTCCTCATGATGGATAGGAATGGTTAAAGTAGTTTCAAACTGTAGCACAATTTACACTTATTTTGTTTAGAAGTCAAATTGAATAGAAGCACTAATTCTTGCGCTAATTACACTGTAATCACTTGGAGCAAAATTTCTAATAAATTTGTATCTATGGAAACTGGCGAATTATTACCAACTAAAGTAAAATTTGACTTATCAGTTCGAATGTCTGATTGATGGAATGACAGAAGAATCAAGGCACCGTTAATACACTTCATTTGCCTTTAAGCGGCTAACTTTTCAACAGTGTTTTGAAACAGATGCAGAGCGCTTTAAAAATATTATACAGAAAATTGGAGCAAGGCTATGCTGATTGCAATTTTTGCAATTGAAGTAGTTTATAATAACTTAGGGACTGGATATTTTCAGAGCAGATGTTCATCTTTGCAAATTGCCTGTCAATTACTGAATAACAATGACCACATTTAAACACTGAAAACTGCTAACTCAAGTGCTTTGTGCTTTGTGCAGCGGGAATACACTATCAATCAACCGCCGCTTACTTTTAAATGCATTCAAAACGAACTTCTGACAACTAATTACTCACCACTAACTACCAATTACTCCCCACTGATTACTAACCACTGATTACTGACCACTGATTACTGTCAACTGGCCACTAAAAACTGAATTCCACATTTTAAAATAATTTTTTTAATATTTGCGCATCACAATTGGCACATAATGAGTAAACCCAAAGTACTTCGCATCATTAATCGTTTGAATTTAGGCGGACCAACCTATAATGCTGCTTACTTAACCCGTTACCTTTCTCCCGAATTTGAAACCCTTTTTATAGCCGGTAATAAGGATGAAACCGAGGCCAGTTCTGAATTTATTGTTGAAAGCTTGGGCTTGAAAGCACGCTATATCAATGGCATGTACCGCAGCTTAAACATCTGGAAAGACTATAAAGCTTATCGCGAAATTTGTAAAGTAATACGCGAGTTTAAACCCGATATCGTTCATACGCATGCCGCTAAAGCCGGTGCACTCGGTCGATTGGCAGCTATCCACCTAGATGTGCCTGTTATTGTGCATACCTTTCACGGACACGTGTTTCACTCTTACTTTAAATCGTTTACCAATAAACTGTTTATCGAAATAGAACGCTACTTGGCGCGTAAATCAACCGCCATTATTGCTATCAGCGATTTGCAAAAGAAAGAACTGACCAAAGACTTCGAAATTTGCGCTCCCGAAAAAGTAACCGTTGTGCCCTTGGGCTTCGATTTACAACGCTTTCAGGTGAATAAAGAAGAAAACCGCGCTATTTTCAGAAATGCTTACGGACTTAAACCGCAAGAAGTAGCCATCGGTATTATAGGTCGTTTGGTACCGATAAAAAATCACAGCTTCTTTTTAAAAGTTGCTAAACAAGTAGCCGACGGTGTTCAACAACCTGTTCGTTTCTTTATTATCGGCGATGGTGAAGACCGTGCTGCCGTTGAAGCACAAGCAAACGAGTTGCAATTGCCATTCGAAGCCTTGCATTGGAACGATGATACCTTGTCTGCCAACCCCATTCAGAACGATACAACAAAAATTGTTTTTACCAGTTGGATGCAAAACATTCCAATTGCTTTAGCCGGTTTAGATTTGGTGGTGATGACCAGTTTAAATGAAGGTACACCCGTTAGTTTAATTGAAGCCTTAGCTGCTGGCAAACCGGTGGTGAGTACTAATGTTGGCGGCGTTGCCAATGTGGTGCAAGAAGGAGTAACGGGCTTTTTAACCAAACCTACCGAATTAACGGTATTCAGTCAACATGTAAAAAACTTGGTGGCTAATCGTGGATTGCGCGAACAAATGGGCAATCGCGGGTTTGCAAGCGTAGAAGCCAAATACGGCTACGGACGCTTAGTGGAAGACGTACGACAATTGTATCACCGTTTATTGGCGGCTGCTAAATAAAAGCTTTTAGTTGTTTTCAACGGCATTGCATAAAGCTGTGAAAATAGTTTCAACACTACCTTCCCCTTTAATAGCGTGCAGTTTGTTTTGCTTGGCGTAAAAATCGGCAACAGGTGCAGTTTTAGAACGGTATTCTACTACACGTTGACGAATAATGGATTCGTCTTGATCATCGCTGCGACCGCTGGTTGTGCCACGACCCAATAAACGTTTTACCAATTCTTCTTCGCTAACTTCTAACGATAAAACTTTCTTAATCGGGATTTGCTTAAACTGTAATAATTTATCTAAAGCTTCGGCTTGCGGTATGGTACGCGGAAAGCCATCGAAAATGTAACCTTTAACTTGCTCAACGGTTTCATCTATTTTACTGCTGATCATACCAATCACCACTTCATCCGGAACCAATAATCCTTTATCCATAAACTTCTTGGCTTCCATTCCTAATGCTGTAGAACGTGCAATTTCATTTCGTAAAATATCACCCGTACTTAAATGTTGCAGTTTAAATTTATTGATTAATCCTTCTGCTTGAGTGCCTTTACCACTGCCCGGAGGTCCGAATAATATTAAGTTTAACATGATCGCGTGATTAAAATGAAATTAATAAAAAGCAAACGTACAAAAAAAGATGTGTAGGTGTATGTGCTTGATTTAATAAATTACAGAAGAGGAGTTTAGCAAGGGTATACCTGTATTAAAACGGCGGCTGTAAAGCACTTTCCGGCATTTTAAAGGAATAATGCCGGTCAATAAGATTTAATTTACTAATTTTCGGGGATAGAACCTTATTGCCATGAAATGCCAATTTAAACTGCCTACTGCTTCCTTATTGTCCCTCGTTTTTACTGTCCTACTCCTATCACTGAATGTGCTGCTAGTAACCACTACTGTTCGCGCACAAAGCATTATTCCAAAACCCGCACAAGCAGAAAGTTTAAAAGGGGTTTGCACATTAAATTCCGGCAGTATCATTTATTATGACGGTTCGGCTGAAATGGCTACTTACTTACAACAAGAAATGAGTAAAGGCTGCCCTTTTACTTTAGCAGTAAAATCAAGTGCAGGCATCGACATCAAAGCGCAGAAAAACACTACTGCTCCTGCTATTTTTTTAGTAGTAAAACAAGAAGCGCATACCGTTAAAGGCAGTTATGTGTTAATGGTTACTCCAAGTAAAATAATCATCACTGCAAGTGAAGAAAGCGGTTTGTTTTATGGCGTGCAAAGCTTTTTACAATTGCTTCCAATTAATAATATCCAAAAAAAATATTCGATTCCGTCAGTGTTGATTCATGATCGTCCGAACTACGAATGGAGAG
>JAHEYX010000044.1:0-1609 GCA_023251415.1 Chitinophagales bacterium | reverse complement strand
CCCGTCATTTCTTTTCTAAAGATTCGGTGAAGCTATACCTCGATATGATGGCGCAATACAAAATGAACGTGTTTCATTGGCACTTGACGGATGACCAAGGCTGGCGCATTGAGATAAAAAAATACCCATTATTAACGAGTATTGGTTCTAAGCGCAAAGAAACTATTGTCGATAAAAACTTTGATCCTTATAAAGGTGATCAAACCCCATATGGCGGCTATTATACACAATCCGATATCAAAGAAATTGTGGCGTATGCCAAAGCGCGTCAAATAACAGTGGTGCCCGAAATTGAAATGCCCGGACATGCCCTAGCCGCCTTAGCCGCCTATCCACAATTCAGTTGTACAGGTGGCCCCTTTGAAGTATTTACCCGTTGGGGCGTGAGTGATGATGTGTTTTGCCCTAAAGAAGAAACCTTTCATTTCTTAGAAGATATCCTCACAGAAGTGATGGAATTATTTCCGGGTCAATACATTCACATTGGTGGCGATGAAGTGCCTAAAACACGTTGGAAATCGTGCACGCATTGCCAACAACTGATTGCGAGCAAACACCTCAAAGATGAACACGAATTGCAAAGTTATTTTGTATCACGCATCGATTCATTCCTTACTGCACATGGTAGAAGTACTATAGGTTGGGATGAAATTTTAGAAGGAGGATTAGCTCCACATGCAGCTGTAATGAGTTGGCGCGGTGTGGAAGGAGGTATTGCTGCTGCACGTCAAAAGCATCATGTGGTAATGTGTCCGGGCTCGCATTGTTACTTCGATCATTACCAAGGCGATCGCAAAACAGCGCCATTGGCTATTGGCGGATATACTACGCTTGAAAAAGTATACAGTTACAATCCAACACCTGATACGTTAAACACCGATGAACAACAATATATACTGGGTGCACAAGGCAATGTATGGACCGAATACATCCCGTATTTCAGTAAAGTAGAATACATGGCTATGCCGCGTATGGCTGCTTTAGCTGAAGTATTGTGGACACCAAAAGCTTTACACAATTATGAAGATTTTCGCAATCGCTTGGTGAGTCAATTTAGTTTGTTGGATAGGCAACACGTGAATTATTCGAAAGCGGTGTATGAATTAAAAACAACCTTAACGGCTGCTCCGGATAATAAAGGGGTGGTACTTA
This sequence comes from Chitinophagales bacterium, assembly GCA_023251415.1. Classification (GTDB taxonomy): domain Bacteria; phylum Bacteroidota; class Bacteroidia; order Chitinophagales; family CAIODY01; genus JAHEYX01. Next base: position 457 of record JAHEYX010000044.1, on the reverse strand, counting down.
CTTTAAGTGCTCCGTTTAGTGCCGGTGCAATTTATTATACGACCAACGACAGTACACCAACGATTGAAACTACTCGATACGATAAGCCTATTCTTATCCAAAAAAATCAAACCATTAAAGCTGCTTATTTCGAAAACGGAAAGGCAGTTAGTCCGGTTTGGGAACAAGCTTTCTACACTTGTGTTTCAACCGGTAAAAAAGTAGTGTTCGATACTCCGCCTAGTCCGAGTTATAGTACCGGTGGGGCTTTAACTGTTGTTGATGGCATTGCCGGTCAGCGACCATGGTATGGTAAAGAATGGTTGGGATGGAGTGGCAGTAATTGCAATTTAACTATCGATTTAGGAAGTGTTGAACCCTTACAGTCTGTTTATGTTTCTACCTTAAAAGATGAGGCCAGTTGGATTTACTTACCTAAAACCATTAAAGTTTTGGTGAGTGAAGATGGAGCAACTTA
>JAHEYX010000343.1 GCA_023251415.1 Chitinophagales bacterium | reverse complement strand
TAATTGATTGGCTTCTTTGAGTGCTACTTGTGATAAATGAAAGTGTTTAGCAATGCGGAATAAGTTCTGACGCGGTTCAACGGCATGGCGAATAAATGCCATATCTTCACTGAAGGAAACAATAAATGAATCGCTGGAGGAAGCGGTGGCTTGCTCAAAACGGATCAAGAATAACAAACTGACTATTAAGCTTATCGTTACTTTCATAAGGGAAAGCAAATGTATTGAAATTTGATAAATAAAAAAGGTTTTGATTTTGATAAATACTTTCAACTTTGCAGAAAAATTCAACGAATGAAAAATGTGTTGTTAATGGGAGCCGGTCCAATGGCAATGGCTTATGCACAAGTGCTCGAAAAAATGGGGGTGGCTTATGACGTTGTTGGCCGTGGAGCAGCTTCTGCTGCTTTGTTTGAAGAAAAATACCATAAAAAAGTAATACGAGATGATTCTTGGAAACATCAAACTTATTCGCATGCGATTGTTGCAGTAAGTATGGAACAATTGACTACGGTTACTTTAAATGTATTAGAAACAACCATAAATACGGTGTTGGTTGAAAAACCGGCCGGCTTGAATGGTGCTGAACTGACCCGATTAGCGCATGAAGCAGCTGCCGCCAATGCCAAAGTATGGGTTGGCTATAACCGCCGCTTTTATGCAGCTGTGCTGGAGGCTGAAAAGCGCATCGAAGCTGATGGTGGCTTGCGTTCTGTGCATTTCGAATTTACCGAATGGAGTCATGTTATCGAACCCTTACAAAAAGCTCCGGGAGTTAAAGAAAATTGGTTTTTGGGAAATTCGACGCACGTGGTGGATTTAGCCTTTTTCTTCATGGGAGAACCGGCTTCATTACAGGCCTATAAAAGCGGAAGTATCAATTGGCATCCTGCAGGAGCCGCTTTTGTGGGGGCTGGTAAATCCATAAACGATGTATTATTCAGTTACCACGCCAATTGGCAAGCACCCGGTCGTTGGAGTGTAGAATTGCTTACAGCCAAAAATCGTTATTACCTGAAGCCTATGGAAAAGTTACACGTGCAAACCTTAGGAAGTGTAGCCGTAAATGAAATACCGCTTAACGACGAATTGGATATAAACTTTAAACCGGGCATTTACTTGCAAACAGCCGCTTATTTGAATGGAACTACCGATCGCTTCGTTTCGATTGAAACGCAAGCACGATTGGCAAACGGTGCCTATCAACAAATGCTAAACGGATAAACTTATTCTTTAACCATTACCAATAATGGGATATTCGTATGGAAGGATACCTTTTTGGTTAAGCTTTCGAACAATAAGCGTTCAAACAAATTGTAGTGGTGGGCAACCATCACCAACATACCCGCTTTAACGCTGTGGGCATACTTATTAATGGCCTTAGGAATATCATTATCTTGGATGAATTGAATATCGTAATTGATATTTTTTAACTTGTTTTTCATTTTACTCACTCCTTTTTCATCCGTATCATTCATTTTACCTTCCATTACATGAAGTACTTTGATTTTATTGTCCTGACCGGCACCCAATTCTTCCAATACTTTTATGGAATTACGATTGGCGAAAGTAGCAAAGTCAGTCGCATATAAATAAGGTGCTTTTAAATGCACATATTTAGCAGTGGCCGGCACCACTAATACCGGAACATTACTTTTAGCGATAACCCAACCGGCAGTACTTCCAAATAAAAATTCTTTAAGTCCGGAAGCGCCTTGTGTTCCCATTACGATTAAATCAGCTTTGTATTTGGAGGCTGCATCAACAATATTCTCGGCAGTTAAACCAAAATCGAAGGCAATTTTTGTTTTGATTGCTGCATACCGTGGATTGCTGCTAATGCTTTTTTTAAGCAATTGACGTAATTTGTCTTGCTTTGTTTTATAATAGTCATCCAAATAATTTACCGCATAAAAATTAGTATCTGCAGTATAAACAGGGGTAATACTATGATACAAAACCAAACCTGCATTTTGTTCTACAGCAAGTTCTAAAGCAAAATCGAGTGCTTTTTGAGCGCATTTCGAAAAATCGGTAGGAATTAATATGTTTTTCATTTTTATGTTGGGTTTTATTTTTGATTAATCAATTTCTTTATAATCCGGTAGCGCATCCAAATCTAAGGCAGTAGGGATTTGACTACTTGCTTCTTTTTCGTTTAATTCTTTTAACGTGAGTTTGTCACTTAAAGTGGTTACAAACCAAACATCATTTTTTTTATAAAATACTTGAACGCCAATGTTTAAGGCAGTTTGGAAATTTTGTTCCAATTGCCAAGCTGTTAAATAAGGGGCAACATCTAATAAGACAATTTGATCAATTGCTGCATGACTTCTTATAGTTGCAGCTTTGTCAAGGAGTAAAAATTTAAAATTACTGCCTTTTTCTGCTTCATGTGTTTTAGCAAAAAATTCTAATTTTAAATGCGGATATAAGGCATGAAATTGAAGTTGAATTTCTGCCAAAGTGTTTTCGGGTTGAATGGATAATTGGTAGTTCATAGCTTAGGGGGTTTACCAAACAAAAGTAGGGGAGTAACCGTGCATTAATGCTGATTGCACTCACTCTTAACTATGACAAATATCAGGTTCCTCGTATCGAAATTAATAGTCCAAATTGGCTGTAGCCGTCAAGCGTTTAATATCTAAAATACGTATTTTTTTACCATCTAATTCAATCATTTTATCGTTTTTAAATTCCGATAAAAATCGAATAACCGATTCAGTAGCAGTACCCACCATATTGGCCATGTCTTCACGTGTTAAAGTTACGGCTAATGTGACACCATCATCTTCTAAACCGTAGGTTTCTTTAAGTACCAGAATGCTTTCGGCAACCCGTTCACGTAAGGAATGTTGGGCGATATGCGTGATTTGTTTTTCGGCATGTGCTAAATCACCGGTTAACAAATTCATTACTTCTATGGTTAAGGCATTGCTGCGTTGCATCATGTTCAAGAAAACATCTTTCGGAATAAAACAAACGGATGAATCTTCTAAAGTGATAGCTGATGCAGCATAAGGTTCATTCGACAGCAAGGAGCGATAGCCCAGCGAATCGCCACCTTTACTGAGACGCAGGATTTGCTCTTTACCTTGATTACCAAGTTTTACGAGTTTAATTTTACCGCTATTTACACAAAATAAACCTTGCGGATAAGCGCCTTCTTGAAAAATAGTTTGTCCTTTGGCATAAAATACACAACTTTTGCTTTCAGCGATTTTTTCTAATTCTTCTGCCTTTAATTTACAAAAAACAGATTCAAATCGCGAATTGCAATGCGAACAAGCTAAGGGTTGATGATCGGTGGTTGCAGTAATAGTAGTCACAGCACAAAATTAGGCATTGTTTGTTGCAATTTGAGTAAAATTTAATTCGATTTCAAATTTTTATCCACCTACCCGTTTATATCTTCTAATTATAAAACAAACTATTCGAACAAT
>JAHEYX010000342.1 GCA_023251415.1 Chitinophagales bacterium | reverse complement strand
AAAATCAGTTATTGGTCGGACAAACCAGTGAATTACTCGGGCGACATGTAATGCAACATCAAATTGCTGTTTTGGTTGGTACCGATAATCACTTAAATAACAATTTACAGTTAAGCTATTTTTTTGCAATGGGTTTGGGAAGTAAACATCAAGTCGATTTGTATGTTCCGTATAGTGCAACCACTAATGAAGCATTAGGCTACACCGATGGATTAAATACTGTTTATTTGACGTATCATTATCAATTAAGCGGTAAGTCGCGTAAATTTCAAATCGCACCCAAAGTTTCATTATTGTTTCCAACTGGAAATACAATTATGAATAGAGGTGATGATTGCTGGGGGTATGAAGTAGGTCTTCCAATTTCGAAACACATAGGCAAGCATTTTTTATTTAAATATACTGCTGCAGTACAACAGCTCTTGCACCAAAAAGCAGTTTATTCAGTGGATTATCCCTATTATACCAATTCTGTAGGAAATCCATTTATCGTTAAAAACGGATTGTCTGCAATTTGGAGTCCGGGCAGCCGTTTGCAATTCTTTTTTGACTCAGAATACCGCATATATCAAATAAATCAGGCAAATCAATCGTTGCAATTGAATGCACAGTCTTTTTCTAAACAATGGATTAATCAAGGGGGTGTTCAACTGTTATTTAATACATCGAAATTTAAAATTGCCCCATCCATTAGCTTCCCTGTTTTTACCAGTCCTTCCATGCAAACCAGAATGTATGTAATGACCGGAGTGAGCTTACAACACAAGTATTAATCGTTGCTTCGCGTGCTTTTTGTATAAATCGTTTATTTAGCTATTTTGTGTTTTTCAAAATTGCTAGAAATGAAATTTATACTCTTTTTAATTGCTGCTTTATTTTCGTTAAACCTGTATGCGCAAACCACTTCATTAACCGGACAGGTATTAGACTCCGTAAATAAGGAACCGGTAATTAATGCCGCATGTTTTATCGATGGACAGCTGAAAGCATATACGGATTACGATGGTAAATTTGCTATCTCTATTGTTGGTGATAAACATACTCTAAAAATTGCCACAGTAGGTTATGTGGACTACACTTCAGTTATCACTAATTTATTACAAGAAGCTAAGCCGATTTTACTAAAAAAATCTACCTTGTTACTAAACACCGTGGTTGTTAGCGCCAGTAAATTTGAAAAGAATTTGGCTGAAGAAACCGTGAGCATGGAGGTGATTCGTCCGAAGTTTATTCAGAACAACAACTTCACACAAATGGATGATGCATTAAACAAAATTGCAGGCGTTGATATAGTTGATGGACAAGCAAATATACGTGGTGGTGGCGGTTGGAGCTATGGTGCAGGAAGTCGTGTGCTGGTGTTGGTAGATGACATGCCGATGTTAACTGCCGATGCAGGAGATGCAAAATGGGATTTTTTACCCATTGAAAATTGCGAACAAGTAGAAGTTATAAAAGGAGCCTCTTCTTCCTTATATGGATCTTCTGCGTTAAATGGAGTAATTCATTTTCGTACTGCTTTTGCCACTTCAAAACCTAAAACAAAAATCACATACTATTCCGGTTGGGGTGGTAATGCTGCCGACTCTTCTTCGCAATGGTGGGGCGATTTTCCACCGGTTTTTAGTGGGGTTAATTTTTTCCATGTAGAAAAATCCGGGCAGTTGGATTGGGTTATAGGAGGCGCCGGTTATACTGATTTTAATAGAAGTTACTTGCAAGGAGATTATACCAATAGAGGTCGATTAAATGCCAATTTACGTTATCGTGTTAAACATGTTCCGGGTTTGGCAATTGGTTGTAATATCAATGTGCAACGCAGTAAAGGGTCCTTGTTTTTCTATTGGAAAAACGATACCAGTGGCGTTTTTCAACCCTACGGTGGTTTGGATTCCGCTACAACAACTTTAAGTAAAACGGATACTCGACGGATGAATATTGATCCATACATCAGCTTTGTTGGCAATCATGGTTTCAGAATGAGCTTACGTTCGCGTTTGTTCCGTTCTAATAACATCAATAATACCAATCAAAGCAGCTTAGCCGATTTGATTTATACAGAACAACAATTTCAAAAACAATTTCCTGCTCATTTTAATGTTACTGTTGGCGCTGTTCACAGCTATTCTACTGTTAAATCGCAATTGTTTAATAATCATTCGGGGAATAATTTAGCAGCCTATGTGCAATTGGAAAAGAAAATTGGCAAACTTTGGCTGTCAGGCGGTTGGCGTTATGAGTTTTATCGCATCGATAATCAAACCGACAATTCGAAACCGGTTTGGCGTACCGGCATGAATTATCAATTGGCAAAAGCCACCTATTTGCGCGCTGCATGGGGGATGGGCTATCGCTTTCCAAGTATTGGTGAAAAATACATACGCACTAAAGTCGGAGCTGCCAATGTATTACCAAATCCCAAATTACTTCCCGAACGGGGCAACAGTGCTGAAGTTGGTGTTAAACAAGGTTTTAAATTCGGCAAATGGGCCGGCTTTGTAGATGCAGCCTATTTTACTTCTGTTTATAATCACATGACCGAGTTTCAGTTCAATGAATATTATCCATTATATGACCCTACTAATCCTGGCGCTACTCCAATCGATAGTTTTATTGCCTATTTAGGTTTTTCCATGGTTAATATTACAAGAGCACAAATTAACGGTGCCGAACTTTCGGTTGCTTCACAAGGTAAAATTGGTCCGGTTGAATTATCTATTTATGCAGGCTATACATTTTTAGCTCCTAAGGAATTGAGTTTCGACAGTGCGCGTAAAAGCACTTATTCTAACGATACCATCAATTTCTTAAAGTATCGCAATAAGCACACTATTAAAACGGATATTGAAGCACAATATAAAAACTGGACATTGGGGACGGGCTTTCGTTTTATCAGTCCGATGATCAATATCGATCGTATTTTTGAAGATGAGAGTGCATTTCCGGTTGGTATAGCGCGATTTAGAAAGAATCATGTGAAAGGCACTTATTTGTTGGATGCACGTCTATTCTATCAAATAAATCCAACTATACGCATTGGATTTTTGGTTAAGAATATACTTAACCAATTGTATACGGATCGACCTGCTAATCCAATGCCTCCGAGAAATTATACTTTACAGGTCGTTTTTGATATATAATTTGGGTTGTTTTTTTTTGTGTATTATTAAATTTAGTTATAAATTGTGTGACCTTAAAATTTGCACAATGAAATCTTTCTATTTTCTTGTTGTGGCATTCCTCTTTGGGATGCTGCAGGTATATGCCATACCGCTTAAACCAAGCATAAAAAGCACCACTCGTTTTATTGAAAATAAGCAACAATGGGATAGGGAAGTAGTTGCTATGGCTGACTTTGCAGGTTACCGTATGTATATTACCAATAACGATTGGCGTATTGCATTTTACGATACCAAAGCCGTTGAAACTGTTCATCAATTAAGCGATCAT
>JAHEYX010000341.1 GCA_023251415.1 Chitinophagales bacterium | reverse complement strand
AACTTATAAGAGGGGTAAATTTAAAGTAAAAAGTTTAAAAAGTTGCCAATCCGTTTGAATATTCAAGCAGAAAGCGAATATGGTTGCCGGTGCAGACTAAAAACGGGCTTTGCAATAAAAAATTGGAGCGAGAAAGCAATTAATTAACTGAAAACAAGTTTATTTACTCAGTAAAATCAAACCTTATGTCGGAAATAACAGAAGTTTTAACACATTATCACTCCGGAGATATTAATTTAGGTATTCGGCGCTTATTGGATTATACCCTCGACACCCGTGATTTAACAATATTTGAATCCACGCTGGCCTTTATCGATTGGGAAGAGCAACACCGGGAATCAAGTACAAGTGAATGCCATGAACGTTTGAATAATTTAGTAACCAAAATTTCTAAAGCTAAGGTAGTTAATACTGCAAACACTCCTCTGCTTGTAAGTTTACACTCCATTGGAAAAACGTTTCCCAATTTTAGTTTAAATGAGGTATCACTGGAAATTAACAGCGGTGAATTAATTGGTTTAGTTGGAGAAAATGGAAACGGCAAGACTACCCTACTGCGCATGATTGCAGGCGATTTGAACTTGAGCAGTGGTATGATTAATTATCATTTCATTCCGAACGATGCTTCAGATTACAGTATTAAATCGCAGTTGGTTTATATGCCACAACGCATACCCAAGTGGCGTGGTTCGGTGATGGACAATTTGCAATTTACGTTAAGTTGTTATGGTATTAAAGGAGAAGCTAATCGTATTTGGGCTGAATTAATGATTGCTCGCTTGGGATTGCGAGAGTTTCGGCAATTTAAATGGAGCGAAATATCATCGGGTTATAAAACACGTTTCGAATTAGCGAAAGTATTGTTGCAGCAACCAAAAATAATATTATTGGATGAGCCTTTAGCCAATTTAGATATCAATGCACAGCAGACCATTTTACAAGATTTGAAATTTTTAGCCCAATCTAAATCGAATCCTTTTGCAGTAGTATTAAGTTCGCAACAATTGTATGAAGTGGAGCGCATATCTGATAAAGTAATTTTCCTGAAAAATGGGATGCCTCAATATTTGAATTTACAAACAGCGGCGAATGATACCGCTACCGCCATAGAAAATGCTACGCCTTCAATTGCTATTGTTTATGAACTAGAAACAAACGCCAGTAAAGAAGCTTTGCAGGCCGCATTCAGTGCGCATTCGTTAGATCAAATCCATTTTAACGGCGGCATTTATTTTCTACACTTTACTGCAACAATCAGCAACCAAGAAGTGTTGCATTGTTTAGCCACTGCTGCTATTGAAGTCAATTATATACGTAATATTTCCAATTCATCACGTCGCTTTTTTATCAATTAATACCATGTTCAAGAAAATAAATAATTACCTGCTTACCCATTATCCGTTGTTGTGGAATACACAGGCTGTATGGGGTACATTACTATTGCTGTTACTTCACGGCTTTTATTATTGGTATGGCTATACCACTTTTACACCCTATAAAAATTTCAATCGCGATGAAAATATTGTAGGTATTGTTTCATTTGCCATTATTGTATCATTGTTATTACTAATCGTATGGCTCATAACCTACTTTCGGCAAAATGCACTGAAATCGATTTATCCTGTTAGTCGTTGGTATTTGCTCGGAGAATTGTTGATTGTGATGACGTTTAGTTATGCCGGTATAAGTTTTATGCAAAGTTATTTCAAAGGAAATGAAGCCGCAAAAATGCAATTGTTTAAGCAAGAAAAAATTGCTGAACATATAAATAACTATTACTTAGGGGCTTCATTTATTCCAATTAATAAACAGGACTTTATGATGAATGAACGAATGAGTAAAGCCTTAGATTTATTTAAATCGGAAGATGAATTGAAAGCTTATTTAAAAAAGAATCCTTTAATTTATTACGATGCACATTCCCCTTTTTACAAGCTGGTTGACAGTGCTGAATACGTTTACTCTTATTTGAATTACAATTTCAATGAATTTTCAACTTACAAAGATTTACCCGGAATAAAAAAAGTGGATGAATTGCGCAGTACTCAACATCGCTGGTTGTTGCATCATCAAAAAGACTCCATAGCCAATTGTATTTATGCTGCAATTCAATCCACCAATGAGTTGAACAAAATAGTAGAAAAATTAACAGATGTACAAGTAGCCGATAATTACTATGCTCCAAAATTAGATTTAACTAATAAACAAACAGTGGATCAAATAGCAAAAACAGTTATTGATAGTTGTTTTGCCACTCCAAACTTCACCTTGCCTAATCAATTTATCGGTTACTATACTATAAATAACTATTCGATTAACCAGTTAGTTCCGCGCAAAAACGACTTTCAAAATAGTTACATGCTGGTCCTATTTATGTATCTGTCATTTGGATTATCCATTTTAATTATTGGTTTTCGCTGGACCAACGGACGTTCCTGGTTAATTGCTTTTGTTGGAATTTTTATTTGGATAATTTTAATTGTTGTTGCAACGATATTACATCGCGAACCTTATGAATGGAGCGATATAAATTACTTGTGGATGCTATTTGTGGCAATTTCAGCATACTTGGTCTACCAACAAAAAGCAAAAACCCTAGCAGGAGTACTAATTAATTGGAGTATTTGGTTGTTTCCGTTTATCTATTTAATTAATTGGCCTATACAATTATTTACTCGCTATGAATCTGATTTTCCGGATCATCGCGAAATTTTAAATGCTTATTATACCCGTCATCATATCGAACCTAGTTCAATAGCGTACTCCCTGAATAACTTACCCCATGTAGCTTATTTCGGCATACATATCCTCCTTATTGCACTATTTTTTGCTGTGATAGGAATACCGTTTATTAAAAAATACCAGGCCATGAAATCATAAATTGCTAAGCATCATGAAACCTTTTGTTTTCAGTGTAGCACTATTGCTCATAAGCTTTATTTCATTTAATGTAAGTGGAGAAATTGATTTTTATGAACGTTTATCTATTGCAGCCTGTTCGTTAACACAACAGAAAGTTATGTATGATGCGGCCTATTTTAACATTCCTTATCCTAACGGGGATGTGCCGGCTGATAAAGGCGTTTGTACGGATGTGGTGATCAGAGCTTATCGTAAACTGGGTATAGATTTACAAAAAGAAATACATGAGGATATGAAAGCCCATTTCGCGTTGTATCCTAAGGATTGGAACGCTAAGGGCCCGGATAAAAACATCGACCACAGAAGGGTACCAAACTTAATGACGTATTTTAGTCGTAAGGGATCCAGTTTAGCAATTACAACTGCTGCTAAAGACTATAATCCGGGCGATATTGTTTGTTGGGCTTTAAGTGGTGGAATGACGCATATAGGAATTGTTGTTAATAAACGTAATGCGAGTAGTAATTGCTACCTGTTAGTGCATAATATTGGCGGCGGACAAGTATATGCCGATTGTTTGTTCGATTTTA
>JAHEYX010000043.1:8959-13787 GCA_023251415.1 Chitinophagales bacterium | reverse complement strand
AACCACCAGGTAAGCCAAAATGGAGGACGTACGATAATTTTAAAACTATGCTCCACGCGTTGTTGATTGGCTGAGTTGGCTGCTTTGTAATGAAATACATAAGTGCCCGGTGCAAGGCTGTTGAACACTACTTTACCGGTATTGCCTGTACTTTGCCATTTGATATCCATCCCTTCTAAACGGTAATAATATTGATTCGCAAATGGATTACTGAATTGCGGTAAACTCCATTCGATACTTATCATTCGTGCATCGTAACTAAGCACTAAGCTTTGTTGTTGTAAGGTATACAAACTGTCATCCACGGTAATGCAGCGCAATAACAATGGTACTGGTGCCGGAGTAAAATTTGCAATAGTCGGTTCGAAACGCGTAATCGTTGTGCCGTTTAAAAAAAGGATGGAGTTGTTTTTCGCCAATGCAAATTCGCCTTGCATATCATCAGCAAGCAAACCATCCCCTTGATCAAAAGAATTAAATTGGTGACTTGTTTTATCGAAACACAACAAACCGTTTTGAGTTGCTATCCATAAGTGATTGTTTTTATCTTGAATAAAATCGTATTCGCAACGGTTCTTGCCTTCCGGTATTTTCCATTGTTGAATACGATGAGTTGCTTTATTCACTTGATAAATTAGTTGATCGGTTACTCCCCATACAAAGGAGCCGTCGTTTTGAATATTGGTCATTCGAACCGGTGATACAATCGGATAAAAAGTATCGTTTGCTGCACTGTAGTGAATTAAGCCGGCATCAAAATCCGAAAACCAAATATCACCATTGGCTTCTTCAAAAGCATTCGATACATTGGCCTTTTTTGCATAACGTCCTTTTGAAGGAAAAGGAAAAAACTGATTGGTTTCTTGATTTAAACATTGCAATCCTCTTCGCCACGTTGCTACCACTAAACCGTGTTTTTTTGTTGGCAAGGTTAAGTTTACGAAATTGCGATATAAGGTAAATTGGCTTTGATCGGCATGTCGGTACACTTGCCATTTTTTAGTGCTGCCTGATTGTTTTAATAAACCTTCAGACGTATTTACCCATAAATTTTGTTGGGCATCTGTTGTTACACCTAATACAGCAGGTTTATACGTTACTCCTAAAAGCGTAAAATTTATTTCACTCGAACGATTGGTAATTTGCTGGGTTGTTTCATTGAGCACTTGCAACGACACTTCACCTTGACCACCAATATACCAATCGTTTTGGTTCACCCACAACAAGCCCCCTTGCGATGAAAGTGTTGCACCGTTTGAAATTTTTTTGTGCGTAAAGAATTGGCGCTTGGCATCGTAAATATAAATTCCGCGATTAGTTGCTATCCATAACAATTGATGCGAATCGCAAAATAAGGTACGCACATCATCGGCACTCAAATTAGGATTAACGGCAGCCAATAAAGGTTTGAAGGTATTGCTCTGTGGATAGTATGCAGTAAGGTTTTTACTGATCCAAAGTAGTGTTGAACCATCGGTTTGTTGTTGTTCTACAATTGCAGCAGCACAAGTAGGACTATTATCTTGTTGCGAAAAACAACGGATATTTCCTGTTGATTCATCGTATTGCTTTAATCCTTTTGACCAAGAGCCAAACCATAAATTTTGCTGATGGTCGCGAAAGATGCATTTAACAAAACCATCAAAGCAAGGATCGTTTTCCGGTGAATCGATTACTTTAAATTGATTGCTAGTTGCATCAAATAAACAGACTCCATAATAAGAAGCCAAATAAAATTGATGCATTCCGTTGCGTACAATTTGATTAAAGCAATTGGCATAATTTAGTTCGTGGTGTTGGATGCGAAGTGTTTTCCAATACTTCTTTTTACTATTCCAAACCAACAAGCCTTTAGCAGTTGCAATCCAAACAGCAGTATCCGTTACACAAAGACCGTTCATGTCATTCCAATAAAGCGAGTCACTGTTTGAATAATAATACCGTGTAATTTTTTTTGTTGCCGTTTGAAAGGTGAACAATCCTGAACCGCTTGCTATCCATAGTTCGTCGGTGTTTGAGCCGGCGATGAATTTTACGTTATCGGAATTAGTAGTTGCTGCTTGCGGAAAATGAAACGATTGAACGACAGAACCATCAATTGAATTTAAACCATGCTCGGTGCCGATCCAAATTATTCCATTGGGTGCTTCGTAAAAACAATTGACTTTATTATCACTCAAGCCATTCTTTTCAGTAACCGGATATGTAATAAATTGTTCAAGTGATTGTGCCAATAAAGGCTGCTTATTCAGTAGAAGAATAAGTAAAAACAGGTTTAATATGTAAACCAATTTTTTCAACTTAATCAATAATTTTAGGATCTAAGGCATCTCGTAATCCTTCGCCAATTAAGTTATAAATTAATACAGTAAGAAAAATGCATATACCCGGAAATAGCACCAACCACCACGCATCAAAATTTTCACGACCGCTATTAATTAATGTTCCCCAAGTAACTACATCAGCAGGCAATCCAACTCCTAAAAATGAAAGACTGGATTCGGTTAATATGGCACCGGCAATGCCAAAGGCAATACTTATTAACGCCGGAGCAATAGCATTAGGTAATGCGTGTTTAACGATAATGCGAAACTGACTATAGCCCAAAACTTTTGCAGCCGTTATATAATCCATTTCGCGCACCTTCAACATTTCTGCTCGTGTAAATCGTGCAATGCTTGTCCATTGTACCAGGCCAATCAATAAAATTATATTCACTATTGAAGGTCGTGCAATGGCTGCTATCGTTATGATAAGAATGAGAGTGGGTAAGGATAATACAATTTCGATAAGTCTCGAAAGCAAACTGTCTAAGGGAATATTGCTTTTGGTTTTTAAAAAACTAATTCTACCCAAACTAAATTTTACTACTTTATTCAACCCAAACAGCACTACTATAAAAATAATTAAACTCAGTAGTAATTGCCATAGCAATTGAAAACTAGAAACCTGCAGTGCATTGGTTAAAACAAAACCGCGAGTTTGAAAAGCATAAAAGTAAGCCAGGAGCACTTGAAATGGAAAAGTATAAAATTGGGCTTTGCTTGTAGTTAAACCGGTATCACCAAAATAACCTGCAGCAGCTCCAATGGTAATTCCAATTATGGCTGCAATTAGCATAGCCAAAACACCAATGCTTAATGAAATTCGAAAGCCATGTAGTAAACCGCTTAATACATCTTCACCTCGTTTATTTGTACCTAACCAATGACGGAATTTGCGCGGCATTTCAATCACTTCTCCATCAGCCGTTTTAAATTGCTGCGCTACTGTTGGCGCACAATAATCGGCGTTTAAAAAATCACTTTTATTAGGTGCATACGCTATCGGACACCAAACAACTTTTTCTGCCTTTACTTTTTTCCAATCTATGATGTCTTTTTGCCAAATACCGTATACCCCTTCATTCTCCATTTCGATGGTAGAAGTAAAACTCAAAGCCGGAAAAAAAGATTGCCCGTTGAGTTGAATATATAAAGGTTGATCATTGGCAAGTAGTGGAGCTAAAAACGCTATACCACTAAAAACCAGCAATAAGCGAAACGACCAAAAGGCCGGTTTATTTTTTTTAAACCGTTGCCAAACTAATCGATGCGCTCCTGCTGAAGTTGATAGTGCTTGCATGAATTATATTAGTAAGTAGCTATTTCATCTTTCTTTAAAATTTCTACCGTTGCGAATTGCTTTTTCAATTCTTCCAAATTAACTTTTGAAAGATCACCGTAAATGGTAACCACTACAGGTTGGTGTTGCACATTCTTTTCGTAGAACTGATACATATCGTCGAAAGTTAAATTACTAACCGCTTGGTAAGAAGCTTGATTCGGATCTTGCGTATATCCTTTGTAAGTTAAGTTAGCAATGCTTTCCGATAATGAACGCGGCTCCGGATAGGCCGAACTGTAAGTAGCTAACAAATATGATTTAAAAAGTGGAATGCGATCTTCATGTTTTGGCATTTGATGCAAAAGGTTTAACATCACTTGCACCGCTTCATTAGTCTTATCGGCTTGACAGCCAACAAAACCATTAAACAATAACGGTTTGTTTTGTTCAACGGGTACAACAAATCGTCCGCCTGCAGAATAGGCTAAGGAACGAAACTCGCGTACTTCTTGTAATATCAATCCCGAAAACGAACCGCACAAATATTGATTCAATAATCCGATTTTAGCATTATCGCTTGCTTGGTAGGCTTGTCCTAAACAAATAAAATAAACTTGATTTTGACGAGCCTTGGGATCATCCACCAAAATTAATTTATCGGTTGATGTAGTTTGTGGAGTCAAGTAATTTAATTTAAATGCTTGCTTGTTAATTCCCATCGGCAAATTACCTAAGGCTGTAAGGTATTGGTGATAATCTTTTTTCGAACACAAATGTATATCAGCCGTAGTATGAATTGCTTGCGTAATAAGTGCCAATAAAGTATCGGTACTACATTGCTTCAAGTTTTTTTCACTTAGTCGATCTTTATATAGAGAGGCATTACCATACATGGCATACTTGGCTAATACCATGCCCATGGTTCCCGGGTCCTTGCGTTCTTGTTTACGATCGGCCTTTAAACTTTCGTTGATGTTTTTCATGGCTACTGCCGATGGGTGCGGTGCTTTTAATAATTGATTCATCAACTCAATAGCTGCACTCAGTTGGTTTTCATCTCCGGTTAATTCTACCGTAAAGAAATTATCATCCGAACTAAAACTATACGTAAAATTTAAAGCCGCCATAGCCGATTTAAATTGGTCGAGTGACAAGGATGCCGGACTGCAATAATTTAATAACGCAGTAGCTGCTTCTAATTTATTGTTTTGCTTTTCTCCAA
>JAHEYX010000043.1:0-8949 GCA_023251415.1 Chitinophagales bacterium | reverse complement strand
ATTGTTAACTGCATACAGGGTAGCTCCCGGAAGTGTGGTTTTAACGGCATCCTTATTTAAATCAATAAAGCGTGGCGTTATGGTAGCTGAAGGTTTAGCGATAAACTGTTTGGCAAAAGTTGAACGTTCTGTTTGTTCGGTTAATACCGGCTTGTAACCGGGTTTTGCTAATTTATCTTTTTTAGGGAATCCGGTTTTTGAACGAATGGAAACGTGATTAGCAGCAAAATATTTAGTGGCAATGTGCATGATATCGTCTTTGGTTAAGGCGGCTACACGATCAGGATATGTAGTGATGTAATTCCAATCCTTATTGCAATTAAACACATCTAAAATAGCTAATCCACGTGATTCAGGATCTTCCATCTTCAATTCATACGAACGAATCATTTCCATTTTTACTTGCGCTAAAAGCGTGTCGCTAAATTGGCCGCTGCAAAGTTTTTTAATTTCGTTGAATACCAAACCTTCTGCTTTGTCGAAACTTTGGCCAATAATTTTAGGAACGATCAACAAAATTTCTGCGCCGTCATCGTGTTGGTGATACGGAAACAATTGAGCTGCAAGTATCTTACCATCCAATTGCAATTTATCTAAAAACCCGGTTTCAGCTTCATTCGATAATAAGGCAGAACATACTTCTAAAGCAGTTTCATCACTTGCGGTATTGGCTACCGATTTAAAACCTACCACTGCAAGTTTAACCGGGCTGATGCGAATATTTACATTTTCATCTGTGGTAAAGGTGGTTGGTGTAGGTATGGTGAAAGTAGGAACCGCACCGGTACGCATGTTTTTCATTTTACGTTCAATCAATTGGCGGGTTGCTGCTTCATCAAAATTTCCGCTAAGTATTAAAGCCATATTATTAGCTACATAATAGGTTTGGAAAAATTCATAAATGCGATCAATGGGTGGATTTTTCAAATGAGCCGTTGTTCCGATAGTTGATTGACTGCCATAGGGGTGATTTGGGAATAATTTCTTATTCAACAATTCCAATAGTTGTTGTCCGAAATTATCAGAGCCTCGGTTTTTTTCTTCATACACTACTTCCAACTCGGATTGAAACGAACGAAATACCGGATGGTTAAACCGTTCCACATACAAGTCTAGCCACTTGTCGATTTGTTCGCCCGGAAATGAATTGTGATAAACTGTCATGTCAGGTGCAGTAAATGCATTAATGCCGGTTCCGCCAATACTGCTTAATAAAGTATGAAACTCGGTAGGTAAACCGTATTTAGCGGCTTGCGTGGCTTGAAAATTAATGCGTGCTTTAATAGCAGCACGTGCAAGTTCATCGGTTGTTTTTCCCAATTGTTGGTAATAATAAGTAATGCTATCCAAGTAAGGTTTTTCCTTTGCAAAATCGGTAGTACCCATTTGCTCGGTTCCTTTAAACAAAAGGTGTTCTAAATAATGTGCTAAGCCGGTTGCATCGGCAGGGTCGTTTTTAGAACCGGCATTAACAACCATTGCACCAAACGTTTTTGTAGCATGTGGGTCCGGCAATAAATAAACCGTTAATCCATTTTCAAGTTTAAAACTGCTTAATTGTAATGAACCTTGTGCAAACCCTTGTAAAGAAATCAGACATAGCAAAAAGAAAAAACACTTTTTCATTTGTAAAAATTTTTTCACAAAATAGAAAAAGAATAGCATAATTGAATGCTCCTAAAGGGAATGTATTAATCGGTTAAGGCGGGTTTGCTTTTAAATAAATACACTAAATAGGCGGCCCCTGAAACAATTAATACCAATGCGATGATTTCGGCTTGTGTAGCTTGTATACCCCAAAAATGGTAGAACGAATTAACGCGAATCAACTCGATAGTAAAGCGTTCCATGCCATTTAAAATCATGTAAATAGCCATCACCATACCGGCATGCGGCAATTTTTTACGAATCAACCACAATACTAAAAAGATACTCAGACACATGACGATTTCGTAAAACGGTGTTGGAAATACCGGCAAGGGTAATACCCCGCAATGCTCACCGTTACAATCTTTCATACTTATGCCTTCACTTCCGACATTATTAGGATAATTATAGGCAAACAACCAATTCGGTAAAAAATCGGGGCCTTTAAATTTTGCTTGTGGAATAGCATAAACACTTCCGAAATTGCGAATAAAATAATCTTCGTGAATTTGCAAGGTATGGGCTAATGAACTGTCGGTAGCCGCTTCTACTTTGTAATTTTCATTGGTGATATACGCCGTATTGAAAATTCCCCAATCGCCATCACCTGCTGTTTGACAACCGATACGACCAATAGCATAAGCTAAAATTAATGTTGGGGCAACAGCATCGGCCATGCGGTTAAAGGGTAATTTATGTTTGATCACCCATTGAATAACAGCTGCGGCTCCGAGTAATAAACCGCCGTAAAAGGTTAATCCGCTTCCACTAAAAAACATACCGAAAGGATCGGCTGTAAAGTCGCCCCAGTATTCCAGTATGTGAAATATTTTTGCGCCAATTATACCACCGATAGCAGCACGTACAACTATTTCACTCACCATTTCACCGGCAGTAAGTGCAACCATTTTTTCTTCCGGTTCTGCTAAAGTTGTTTTCTTCTTTTCGGCGTAATACCAATAAGCCATCCCTGCTCCCAATAAAATTCCGGATAGCCAAAAGCCTTTCGTTGAAAATACTAAATGCTGAAAATTAGCAGTAGCCTGTTGAAAGTCGATAATGAACAAACCTAATTTATAACCGACAATAAAACCGCCGGCAAAGTTGATGAAGAGGTCTATCGGTTTCATTGGTGTACCGATAATTACTTTACGAACAATGGGTTGAATTTTTCCGCTGGTTAAAAAGCGATGCAATTCTTTTTTTAATACCCAAGCTGCAGCCAAAAATGAAAGGGCTAACATCAGTCCAAACATGTTTACTACATGCAATATTCCATTTAGAAAATTTGGTAATAATCCGGGAAATAAATCATTGATTAAATCGGCAAATGTAGGGTACATAATACAAAAGAATGAAGGGCGAAGATAGCAAAATCAACTTGCCTTTTTTAATCTCTCACGCAATTCTCGAAGCAAAGGTAAATAATGCAAATAAGCTGTAATTAAAGCCAAAAGTGCAAAGAAAAGCCCTATTGTTACAAGAGCCGCATAACCAATGCGATAGCGAAAGGGAGAATGAAAATCGGGAGTGGGTTTACGTAAAATCAGGATGGGCGAATATTCTTGCTTCATTAATTCCGCTTTAATCCAATAATTGGTTCCTATGCTTGTTTGAGCTCCTTTTTCCTTATACAACCCATATACATACATTTTTAAGGCATCCAAATACATAGCGCGATCGCTGGCCATTTTTTGACCTGCTGCCGTATTAAAAAAATCAGTTACATCCTTCTTCCACAAGCCGGTTTCCTGTTGTTCTGCTTTAACATATTTTTGAATCATCTTAAGTTTGCCCTCCACTGTTTTCTGAATCATATAGCGTTGCATGCTGTCAACAAAGTTGATGGCTTCTACTGCTATTTTAGCACACATGTATTGGTTTTTATCCGAAACCGTTATATCAAAAAAACCGTTGTGATAATCAATTACTTTAATATTCTCATTCAAACAATTGTAAGCCACTTCATACCTGAAGGGATTCTTAACCCCAATTCCATAGTATTTTATTAAATCGAAACGCGCTATTAAATGATCAAATACTTTGGTCGATTTGATGATCATTTCAAAATTGTTATCTAATGGAACCGTATTGTCTAAGCGATTAAACTCGTCTTTGAAACGTATCTCATCCGGTTGTTTGTTTACAAGTATTCCGGCCGTTGAATGGTATTCAAAATCATATTTCGACAAGTAATAGCTGCTTGCAAAACAAAGCACCAGTAGTAGCAGTAATGCAAATTTAAATTTATTGAGTACTTTTAGAAGTGCAGTGATAAGTTCCATTCGATTGTTGTAGCTGGTTCATTAATAGCACAATATACAATATTAAATAATTATGTCGATAAACCATAAATTTAGTGCATTCCTTACCGGAATTTTGTTTTTGCTATTTCCGTTATGTTATTGGCCTTATTTACAAGACAGCGATACTTTACCTAAGGTGCTTTGGATATGCCTTACAAATGGAATAGCTGCTGTTCTTGCCTTACGTTCTGAAACGCCCTTGCTTAAATTTAGCAAATCCTTTGTTTATGTATTGGCAGCCTTCACGCTTTGGTTAGGGTATAGTACTTTTCTTTCGCACAATCAAACCGACGCCGTTTTTGAGCTACTGCGCCTTTGCTCACTTGCCTGTGGTGCTTATTTTATGGTTGGTTTTTTAAGCGATTATCGTATACAATTAGCGTTAAAACAAAAGCTCTTATTAAGTATTCCGCTAGTGGTTATGGTAGCTTGGATTATAGCATGGTTGATCGTAGCACAAACTTCGAAACAATGGCACTTGCAAGACATACAAACAGTAATGGCCAATAAAAACTATTTAGCAGAAGCATTGGTATTGGTATGTTATGTGATTTTACTGGTGCTCCCATTTTCTAAAAAAAGTTTATTGGTAATTTTTTGCACCTTGATGTTTTTACTCATTCTACAAAGTACCACCTCTTGGATTGCCGCTGTACCACTCGTGATATTATTACTTTACAACATTCAACATAATTTAGCTGCTCCCTACAAAACCTATTTTAAGTTCGGTAAATGGTTACTCCCCTTCTTGTTATTGGCCTTATTATTCAATTCAACCATCAAGCAACAATTGCAACTAAAATGGAATGGAATCATAGGCAAGGAAACGGCGGTAAATGCAACCTCTGACGATAACTCCGGAGCAGAACGCCGCTTATTATGGTCGGCTTCGTGGTCTTTAATTAAACGAGCGCCTATCGCAGGTCAGGGACTCAATAATTGGAAAATTGAAATGCCCACCACCGGTATACAAGGCTCTTCTTTTGTTAATTCTGGCGTGGTGCATTACGAACATCCGCATAATGATTATTTGTTGCTTTGGTCAGAAACCGGTTCAGTCGGACTAGTATTAGTAAGTGCGTTGCTTGTTTTGCTGATTATGGCTTTATGGCAATTGCGTACGAAACCAGCCTATTTCAATTTTGCAGTAACAGCCTTGGCTGCTTTGTTGAGCTTGGCATTACTGGCTCTTTTTAATTGCACACACTTACGCATGTACAGTTGTTTCTTGATTTTTGTGCTTGTGTTTTTAATACAAAGCAAGTACACCAACGAGTTTCCCTCCACCTCTTTTTCCATTCCAACCAGCTCCAAAGCCTTATTCATGGGTGTATTACTGCTGCAATTGCCAATAGCCTACATTGCTTATGCGCGTTTCGATGCTGAAACACACATGAAAGCTGCTTCCTATGCCCAATTCAATAAGGATTGGAACAGCTTAATCGCAAACAGTGAAGCTGCTCAAAGTAAATGGTATCCGGTCGATATGCAAGTTACTCCTGCGCTTTGGTATGAAGGACTTGCACACTTTAATTTAGGATATCCTGAACAAGCACTTGCCGATTGGAAATCAGCCTTAACTTTAAATCCCAATCATGTACAATTGCTCAGCGATATAGGTGCGGCATATAGTGCCCTAAATCACGAGGATAGCGCCATCTATTATTACAATCGTTGTTTGCAACTTTATCCAAAATTTGCCTCTGCTTTTTTAAATAAATCGCAATGCTTCTATAAACTGCATCAAATTGATTCGAGTGTATTGCTTCTGAATAAAGCTTTACAGTTACAACCGTTTTTACCGCGTCAAAAAGCTTATCGTTCGTTTATTTATTCGGTAGCTTATACAGCTTGTTATTTTCATGCGTTAAAAATGGCAAACGATTCCGTTCCTCCGCCAGGCTATCAACAACTGATGGATGATTCGTTACTCTGCACTTCTTTATTTGTTGAATGTGCTGCAAAAGGTGGCTCTTATACCACTGCCGTTGACGCTTATATCAACCAAAAAAGAAAGGAGCATTAGTTTTCACCAATGCTCCTTTCCAACTTAATTTAATTGTTCTAGTGTTTAGTAACTTTAAAAGTACGGCTAAACTCAGGACATTCTACCTTTAACAAATAATGACCTGCCGGCAATTGGCTTAAATCCAATTCTTGTTTACTTAATGGTTGATCTATTTGCATCAATTTATCTCCAATTAAATTATACAGCTTTAATGAAGTATGTAACAAGGTAGCTGCGTTTAATTGCAAGGTTACTTCCAATTTAGTATCAACCGGATTAGGATATAAATGAATTTCATTAGCAGGAATTACTGCATTAATTCCAATTGCTGTAAAGGCAAATGGAAGTGAGCTGTTGCTACAAGTATTATTATCGGTAACGGATACACTGTAATTGCCACTTAATGTTGCAGTATAGCTTGAACCATTAGCACCGGCAATTGGTGAACCATTAAAGCTCCAACTGAGTGAACCGCTTACAGTAGTACTTAATACATTACCATTAGCTGTAATTATTGGTTGTGCAGGCAATTGATGAACCGTAACTGTTGAATTTACTGTATTTCCGGTACATCCGTTTAAGGTTGCATAAACTGCATACGCACCGCTTGCTGCTGCAGAAGCAGAAGTAATGGTTGAATTAGCACTGGTTGCTGTAAATCCATTTGGTCCTGACCAAGTATAGGTTGCACCGGCAACTGCTGTTGTACTCAAGTTCAAATTTTGAAACTCGCAAATCGGTCCATTGCTGGTTATTCCGGTTAAACTTGGAGCCGTGGTAATCGCTGCTGTTATCGTATTCGAATTAACAGTAGGTGCTGTAATACATTGTTGGTTAGAAGTAAGTATACATTTAACCATATCTGCATTATTCAAACTTGAAGAGCTGTAAGTGGCCGCATTAGTACCAACATTACTACCATTCACTTGCCATTGATAAGTTGGTGTTGTTCCACCATTAGTAATAGCTGCAGTAAAGGTTATGGCTGTACCGGCACAAACTGCACCACTAGATGAAGCTGTAATAGCAATACTTGCTGATTGTCCGTTTGGTATAACGGTAACAGCTACCGGAGCAGAACCAATAGAACTTACACTTGTACATGCTGCATTTGATGTTAAGAATACCGCTACTATATCACCATTGTTTAGTGTATTGTTTGAATATACCGCTGAATTTGTACCAACATTATTTCCATTCAATTTCCATTGGTAAGATGGAGAACTTCCACCATTAACCGGTGTTGCCGTAAATTGAACAGTTGAACCTGCACAAGCTGTAACCGGATTAGGACTAATGGAAACACTTGGCGTAACCGGAGTACCAAAGGTCATTGTAATTGGATTAGAAGTTACAGTACTTGCACTAACACAAGCTAAACTGGAACTCATATCACAAGTAACTATATCACCATTCGCCAAGGTTGTGCTGCTAAAAGTACTTGTGGTATTGCCTATTGCAACGCCGTTTACCATCCAATTGTAGCTTGGTGTACCGCCATTAACCGAAGTAGCTGTAAAGGTTACATTCGTTCCGGTACATACACTGTTTTGTGAGGCTTGAATTAAAACACTTGGTGTAGTTGATGGGTTGACGCTCATGTTTACGGTATTGGAAAGTGCTGTTGAGGTGCTTACACATGCTAAACTTGAAGTCATCAAACAGGTGACTGAATCGTTATTAGCTAAAGATGAAGTGGTAAAGGTGCTCGCATTTGTTCCAACCGGACTGCCATTTATCATCCAGTTATAACTAGCAGTTCCGCCATTAACAGCGCTGGCTGTAAATTGGGTTGATGTACCGCTGCAAATAGTAGTGTTAGGTGTACTAATCGTAACGGATGGTGTTAAGGCACCTCCACTTATGTTGACTGACATTGTATCGTTATAAGTACAACTGCCTGCCGTGGCTGTTAAAACAAGTGTTGTTGAGTTATTGGCTAACATGGTAGGATTAGCAACCGTTGCATTGCTTACTGCAGAAGCCGGGGCCCATGAATAGGTGCTAAAGCCCGGTGTTGCATTTAATTGAAGCGTAGAACCTGAACAAACCAAGGTGTCATTACCGGCATTTAGCACGGATGATTGGATACTGAAATCAGTATCGCTAATATCATTATCCATTGGGTTGGAAGCATTCTCAATTTTTATTCTAAAGCTAGAGCCATTCAAATTGGTTGGTATCGTCCAATTGTAAGTTGCTGTTGTGGTTGCATAATTGGTAGCGATTGTGTTCCACGTTGTTCCGCTGTTGGTAGAATAGTAGAGGTTATAAGTGCCTGCAACGTTAGTTGGGAACAAATCGTTCCATGTAATAGTATAAGCTCCGCAAGGATTAATTTGTTCGCCACCATTCGGTGAAGTCATGGCTACCGACTTAATTACTGTTACCAGCATGTTGCTTACCGTATCGGTATTAATTGGAGCATTCGAATCAAAAATAATGGTAGCAAAGTTATTGATTACAGTGCTGTCAGCTAATCCAGTTTTCGGTGCAATTCGATATCGTACATAGCCCGATTGATTTGGCCCAAGTGTGATATTATTAAACACAAATTGCAAATACCCGGTATTACTTAAAGTGGTAGTTAAATTGTTTGGTGAATAACTGTCAACCAATTGAAAAGAAGCGTAATTCAAATTAGGTGATAATTGATCATTTACTGCAACTGTATATGCAGGCCCGTTTCCTATGTTTTCGAAGTGTATGGTGTAGTCTAAGTAAGGTTCAGATTTTAACGTTAAATGTTGAGGTCCAACTCCAACCGGTAATACTTCTTTTAGATTAGGGTCATAGGAGCAATTGACCACCTTTGAAACATAGGATGAATCTTGATAAACTACAGTAGTGCCATTATAGCCGGTATAATATACTTTAATCCATATGGTAGCTCCGGCAGCCGGTTTTGTGAAAATCGGGCCGTATGTTTTAGTTGAATAATAATTCATATACCCGGTATTGAAAAAGATGGAGTCGCCAACTACAGTA
>JAHEYX010000340.1 GCA_023251415.1 Chitinophagales bacterium | reverse complement strand
AACTGTTTCTCGTGTTGCCAATAGTAAGTTCGTTCAAACTGAATTTGGTACCCTTTCGCTGAAATCATTCTTTAGTGAATCTTTGAGTACCGATGCCGGAGAAGAAGTCTCTACCAAAGAAGTTAAAAAAATTCTAAGTGATTTAATCGCATTAGAAAATAAAAAGAAACCCCTAAGTGATCAATTTCTTATGAAAGAACTCACTAAAAAAGGATACAATATTGCTCGCCGAACAGTTGCTAAATACCGTGAACAATTAAATATTCCGGTAGCTCGCTTACGTAAAGAACTTTAACCACGCTAAACCTTAATCGGAACCCATTCATGAAGCTTTTCTTCAAAATTATTGCATACACCTTACACCCGCTGTTGTTACCTACTTATGCCACTATAATTTTAGTGTTTGCTAACCCCTATGCCTTTGCAAACATCTCCGGTGGAGGATTAGGAATTCTAAAAATTATTTTTCCGCTAACGTTCATGTTTCCGGTTATCGCCTTATTTTTAATGAAAGTATTAAATTTTGTAGACGATTACTACCTCGCTAATCAAAAGCAACGTTTCATGCCTTACATTGCCATATTAATTTTTTACATCTGGGGCTTTCTCGTGGTGCGCAAACTACAAATGCCGGATAACATGACCTGGATGATGTTGGGGAGTTGTATTGCTATTGCGCTTGCGTTTACCGCTAATGCATTCTTAAAAATCAGTATTCATACAGTTGGAGCCGGCTGCCTTGCTGCAGTTGCAATCGCTGCCAATGCTTCATCTTACATCAATATTCAACTTGCAATGGGTATTGTTATTTTAATTGCCGGCTTAGTTGGAAGTTGTCGCCTATATTTAAAGGCACACGAACAGTCAGAAGTATATGCCGGTTATATGGTTGGCTTCATTGGAATGATGATGGCCGGTTGGTTTAATTAATCAACTCAATTATCGCCAAAGCCAATACACTAATAAAAACCCAAACAATTACGGCTTGTACTAACGGACGAAATCCAACTGTTTTTATCGTTGAAGTACTGATTCCGGCACCGATTAAAAACAAGGTTAAGGTTAATCCTCTTTTTGCTACATAAGCAATCCCGTGAAAAAACGGCTCGTAGGCCTTAAAGTACGTTCCTACTAACATCGCTAACACAAACAATCCTATAAAATACGGGATTTTAACCGCCTTGCCACTTGACTTATAAAAGAATGCCGTGGCAAATGAAAGTGGTATAATCCAAAGCGCTCGCTCTAACTTTACAGTGGTCGCTATTTGATTGGCAATGTTGGATCCGGCAATGTAATTGGTGCTTGCTCCAACCACCGAACTGGTATCGTGAATTGCTATCGCACACCACCAACCAAAATCATGTTCGCTCAAATTCAACCAATGCCCTAAAATTGGAAATAATAACAGCGCTAAGGAGTTCAATAAAAACAGCGCTGCCAACGAAACACTTATTTGCTTTTCTTCGGCTTTAATAATTGGTGCAACGGCAGCAATGGCACTTCCTCCACAAATTGCCGTACCGCTTGCAATTAAATAAGACGTCTTTGATTCTACTTTTAATAAACGCCCTACCAATATACCGGTAAGTAATGTAGAACAAATGGAAAATAAGGTTACTACAAAGCCTTCTTTACCCGCTGCTAAAGCCTGATTTAAATTCATCCCGAAACCCAAACCCACTACAGCGTTTTTCAATAACCACTGTGTTGCCTTTCCATTATATTTTATAAAAGGATGACCGGTTGTTTGTGAAAGCAAAAAGCCTAATAGTAAAGCTATAGGTGGACTTATCCAAGGACTTAAACACAACATCGCTACCACAATGAAAACGCCTTTTGAAACGGAATCCGGTACTTTTGAAAATAGTTGCATGCTTTAATTTCTAATTGAGTTTAATGTGTACAGCAATATTGAATAATGTTTGCGCCCATTTGTAATGCCGCAATATGCTTCTCTGCCGGATCTTTATGCACCACATAATCTTCCCAGCCATCACCAAGATCACATTCATATGTGTAAAATACCACCACTCGGCCTTCTACTATTAACCCATATCCTTTGGGCGGCTTGCTATCGTGTTCATGAATTTTAGGAAGCCCATTATTGAACTGATATTTTTGGTGATAAATCGGATGATTAAACGGAAGCTCCACTAAACTAGCTTCCGGAAATATTTTTTTTAAAGCCGGGCGAACAAATGGGTCTAAACCATAATTGTCATCAATGTGCCAAAACCCTCCGGATAGTAAGTATTGGCGCATATTCTTAGCTTCTTGATCGCTAAGCGTTATATTACCATGTCCGGTGGTGTGAATAAAAGCGTAATTAAAAAGCTCGGGGCTTCCAACTTCAACAACACCTCCTTCTGGATCTAAATTCATCCCCAACTCTTTATTGCAAAAACCTGCTAAATTAGGTAAGGCTGTGGGATTCGCATACCAATCGCCCCCACCATTGTATTTTAATAACCCAAGTTTTAGTTTAGGAGCATAGCTGAATGAGCTGGCAAAAACCAACATAATCACCATAGCTATTGAACAAAATATTCGATTCATTTATCAAATATAGGTTTATTGTTAGCGTTGCTTACTATTAAATACTTAATAAATTTTGAACCGGCTTTATTTCATTTCGATTTCCTCTCCGGTCTTATCAAACATTTTAAACTGTGTTAATGGGTAATTCTCATCTGCAGAAACGATAATTCGTTTTTTATATTTCATCATCCACTTAATGCGTTGGCTAATAAGTCCTTTAATTAGGTAGCTCTCTACAAACGGATGCACAACAAGTCGTATATAAGTTTGATTATTTTGAACCAATAATTGATGCAAAGCCTTTTCAATAGAATCGATTAATAAAATGGAGGCGCCTATTTTTCCGGTGCCATTACAGGTTGGACACTGTTCCGCCGTTACAATTTGAACTTCCGGTCGAACTCGTTGACGCGTGATTTGCATCACCCCAAACTTGCTAACCGGCAATATGGTATGCTTCGCACGGTCATGCTTCATCGCATCCTTTATTGTATTATAAAGCTCTACTCTGTTTTTAGGATTCTTTTGATCAATAAAATCAATAATAACAATCCCGCCCATATCCCGCAATCGCAATTGACGTGCAATTTCTTTTGCTGCCTCTAAGTTAACTTTCAACACATTGTCTTCATGATCTTTAGAAGCGCTGCCTATATTATTTCCGCTATTTACATCAATAACGTGTAAGGCTTCCGTTTTTTCAATAATAAGCGAACTGCCGGTTGGCATATTCACTTGTTTACCAAACGAAGCTTTGATTTGAATGGTAATTCCGTACGCATCAAAAATATGCGTCTGACCGCTATAGTAATGTACAATTCCTTCTTTGCCCGGTGCTATTTTACCAATATAGGTTTTCAAGTCCTGCATCATCGTTTTATCATTAACGATGATTTTATTAAAACTATCGTTCAATAA
>JAHEYX010000339.1 GCA_023251415.1 Chitinophagales bacterium | reverse complement strand
TTCGTTCACATCGGTAGTTTCGAATACTTTTTCCCCCCAACGATTGAAAATTAATAATTGAAAAGAATACAAATGAAAACGAGCGCGTGCCTTATAACTATCATTTTGCTGATCATTGTTGGGCGTAAAAGCATTTGGCAAGTTTACACTGCCATCACAATGTATATAGGTCAAATATATGGAATCAGTTACTGCAGGACAAGGAGCAACGTTTAAGGAAATGATGTAGTTTCCATCTTCAGTTAGAAGCTTTAAGCGACTGGTATCACCATCTCCCCATAACAAGGTGGCATTTGATGGTATTTGTCGAATATGAAAGGTATCTCCTAAACATAATGTGGTATCAGGTCCAAGCGTAAATAGTGGAGGTAAAACAAACTGAACGTTGTATATGCGTATGCTATCGCAACCATGTTTATCAGTATAAACAACACGGAAACTGGTGTCTGAATCAGTTGTAGCTCCTGAAGGCAAAGTATAGGTATCAACCCCTTTGCATAATTTTATATCCTTAACCACTACTGTTTGTGGCCATTGGTATAAGTGAACCACTAATTGTGAATCACAACCGAATGCGATCGGAAAGGATTTGTTATAGGTGCCGGCATTCCAAACGGTATCACCCCAAGGTAATATATACCGTGTATTATAACAAGTGGTATCATAGCTATGGCGGGTAGGGCTTTCAATGATTATCACATTAACCATAATAATGGAATCACAATTATTTTGAAGTTTAATGGTATCAATACAATATAATCCGGATTGATGAGCTACTTGACCATTGGGAAGTGTATATCCGGTGTCAGAGCAAGCTGTAAAATTACTTTTCACCGAAAAACTGTAGTTATAATTTAACTGAAAACGATAAAAGGTATCACAACCACCGGTCGAACTTTTTACTGTATCATAGAATACTCCAGGTGCATGCACGATGTGACCATTAGGTAGCTGAAAAGGAGTAAGTGTATTGCAATAGTTATAAGTAAAGTTTTTCACATTGGCAAAGGTCAAAACAATGTTACTACCTGCTGATTGACAGGATGGATATTGTATTACATAAACAAATAAATTTGGCACCCAATTTTGAATGGTGAATGTATCATCTGCAACACCCATCGCACTAATGACATTGCGTACAGTAACATGATTAAAGGTATCAACCCAAACAAAGTTGTATTGATCAAAAGCTGTTGCACCGGCAACGTGAACTGTTGCAAAAGCTGATGGGCAATTGATGGAAGTGGAGAGGTTCAGCGAGCCCCAAGTGCCGGCACAATTAATGGTATGGGGAATAACCGCAACAAAACTATCGCCGCTTATATAAAACGCATTTGTATAATAATTGTATTTTAAATCATAAATGGCTTTTGATAAGCCCGGAATTGGAATGGTATTAACAGGTGAAAGAACAGTACCACTTAAATTCAGTTCTTGTATGCCGGATTGTGCAGTGCCTAAAAATAAATCATCACACGAAGTAGCGAAAGCACCGGACTGGTGTAAAGGTAATTGAGTTGAAAAAGTGTAAGTAGCAGGTAATAAATTGCCGTTTGAATTATCCAAAACACTAACCGACTTCCCATCATATACAAATACGTGTTGCATGTTGGCCGCTAATGCTTTTGTTGTGTTAGAGATTATACCACCCCCACTGATGAAACTGACATTACTCGCTTCTGAAAAACTTGTTAGTCCGCATGGAGCAACCCAAATTGGGGTGTTAAAATTGCTGTTGCTTCTTACTACTCGATTATCCAATGTGGTATTAACAGATGAATTAAAAAGAATATCTGCTTGCCCATTTGGTAGCATGACAATATCTGAAACATCTTGATCAAAGCCGGAATTATTATTCGTCAAGTTCCTTAATGCGCCGGTTGCAAAAACAGTATCTAAAGATAGAAAATTAAAATTCGAATTTGTTCCTCCACCAAATATGCGTAATTTAGAAGAGTCGCATGAAAATTCTAAGCGCCACATTTCTCTAAAAGATGGGTCACCTACTGATTTAAAATTATCGTATAAACCTGCTGAATTGAGTCGTACTGCGATTGCACCAACACTGTTTAATTGGCCGATATAAACTTTACCATCTAAGCGGTTTACAACAAAGTTAGAGGGGTAACCGGACCATGGTGCTGATGACCAGAATATGCTGGGAATGACACCCATGAAGGTCCACAATAAATTGCCATAAGTGTCATATTTAGCTACTTTTTGATCATTTGGATAGCCACCACCATACACATACAACGAACCTGATAAATCATAATCGACATACATGCCTGTATTGTCATCAATTTGGTTGCTTGTAAGCGTTGTTATTCGAGTTACCCATGGATCTATAATTAATTGTTTCGAGTTGTCGATTTGTTGTTCGGGTATAAACCTGATTATTCCGTGATTGATGGCATAATGCAAGCGTACTTTACTACCATTCGCATAATACACATCGCCCATCATTTCATTTAATTGAAACTTTGCATTACTAATGTTTAACAAAGAATCATTTAAAGTGGTTGATACTGTTGGTGTCCCATCAAAATAAAATCGCACCTGGCTTATATCAGCTCCCGGATGTAGCATAAGTGAATACTTTATTCCTCCTTTATCCGGAATAGTATAAATGACATCTATACCCGGATATAAATCTTTATAAGTAATGCTGCTAAAACCGTACGATTTTAATTGCGCATCGCCATAAGAGAAGTAATGTTTACTTTGATTTTCAGCTTGTATAGTAGCCACCGGATTACTACCCAACCAATGCATTATTATTTTACTTTCTTTGCGAATTACATTCTTTTCCTCCAGATCATCCGGTCGAAGGTGCAACAAATGGGCTAATCCACCGGGTTCTTCATAATAACATTGAACGCTTGTATAGCCTGCTGTTGAAAAATAGTATCGTTCGGAACCATTTTCTAAAGCATATTCTACTTGTGATCGATTAATACTGTATGCATCAAATTGACCTTTGTTCTGAATAAAATAATTGGTTTTAAAAATATTTCCTGAAACCCAATGCGGTTTAATTACTGCATTTGCAGACACGCTAAATAGTACGAGCAATAAAATGGATAATTTGATACGAATCATATGCAAATATATATTTTTAAAACACTATTTAACGATTAAAATGCTTTTTCGATAAGCATAAATACGAATGTTGTATTCATTGACCTGCAACCCTTTACTGCAAAGAGAAGCTCGTTAATTCAATAGCTGAACGCAACTTTTATTTTTTATCCTGTTTAAGTATTTTACACCGCACCATTGCTTATTCATTCACGTCATTTAATTTATTCCTCCATTTTTTTACTTCGCCAACTTATTTTGTAAAATGTCATCAAACGCGTGTCAGGTGTCATCAAACGCGTGTCAGCAGTCGTCAAACGCGTGTAAGGAGTCATCAAACGCGTGTAAGGAGTCGTCAAACGCGTGTAAAATGTCATCAAACGCGTGTAAGGA
>JAHEYX010000042.1 GCA_023251415.1 Chitinophagales bacterium | reverse complement strand
CAAGACCTTTTATCTATTTCATTTACTCTTAAAAGATACCGAGGCAGTAATTGGCGCATGTGGTTTTCATTCGTGGTTTCCGGAGCATCGGCGGGCCGAAATTGGCTACCATATTACTTTAGAAGCCAATAAAAATAAAGGGCTAATGTCGGAAGCCTTAGCAGCTATACTAGCTTTTGGTTTTCAGGAACTGCAATTAAATCGGGTGGAGGCCTTAATCGGTCGTGAAAACACGGCTTCTCAAAAGTTGGTTCAAAAATTCGGATTCATACAAGAAGGTATTTTGCGCGAACACTATTGCAAAAACGGCATTATTGAAGATTCGGTAGTATTTGCTTTGCTAAAACGCGATTTTAATTAGGGCGCTTCGATTAAAAAGCGAATGCCCAATTCATAACCTTTTAATCCCAAGCCACCAATATAGCCTTTGCATTTCGCTGCAATTAAATCGGTATGTCGATACGTTTCGCGGGCAATGGTATTGCTGATATGTATAGCAACCACCGGAGCGCTGATGGCTGCAACAGCATCGGCAATAGCAATAGAAGTATGTGAATAAGCACCGGCATTAAGTACGATACCAACGGGCTCAAATCCTATCGACTGCATATAATTAATGAGTTCGCCTTCAACATTGCTTTGATAATAATGCAAACCATGATCCGGGAAACGCGCTTTCAATTCTTCGAAATAAGCTTCAAAGCTTGCATCACCATAAATTGCAGGTTCACGCTTTCCAAGCAAATTCAAATTAGGCCCATTAATGATATGTATGTTCATGGCAGCTTATTAATACAATTCTTCTTCGCTAACTTTAGTCTTTTCAACGCGACGTACAACGAAAATACTCAATTCGTATAACATGTACAAAGGAACAGCAACCAGAAATTGCGTGAACATATCAACTGAAGGGGTGATGATGGCGGATAATACCAATACAATTACGATAGCAATACGACGATACTTTCGTAAAAAGGCGGCAGTAACAATACCAATTTTACCCAGGAAGAACATGATAATCGGTAATTCAAACGCAATACCCGTTACCAAAACCATAGAAGTTACAAAGTCGATGTATTCATCAAGGGTTGGCATTACAATAACTTCGCTACTTACCGTATAATCGGCCAAAAAAGATATGGAAAAAGGGGCTAAGAAATAATACCCAAAGGCAGCACCAATAAGGAATAGCACCGTTGAATAGCCTACGATACCGGTTGCAGCTTTACGTTCGGTAGGATATAAGGCAGGGGATAAAAAGCGCCAGAATTCCCAAAACACATACGGAATAGCCAATATCAAACCTAAGGTGAGTGAAATTTGTATATGTGCCATGAACGGGCCGGCCAGGGTTTGACTCATTACTTTAAACTCAGGAACATGAATCACTAAACCGGGCATGTTAAACTTGGCAGCCAAATACGCCATGATTCGATAGGTAATAAAATCAGGTTTTTTAGGGCCGAATAAGACGGTATCGAATATGAATGATTTGTTTAAGAAAACCACTACGGCAATGGCGAAAACCGCAATAGCGCTGCGAAACAAATGCCCACGTAAGGCATCAATATGCTGAAAGAAGCTCATTTCAGCCCCATTCGTACGATTCTTATTAAATAATTGCAGTGCCAAAGCTTTAATTTTGAGGTTGCAAATTTCTCATAGTAAAGCGGATTGCAAAAGAAAAAGACGGATTATTTTGTTTTTTCTTTGCTAAACTAAATTTTAAACTGCGTTGTTGGCTTAAACCGCTTATCAATAAAGGATTATTGCGCATCAATAATCTTTACTAATTCATCCAATTTAGGAGTAAGTATAATTTCAGTACGACGGTTTTTGGCTCTACCTTCTTTTTGGGCATTATCAGCTACAGGGAAATACTCTCCGCGACCGGCCGCTATAACACGATTAGCCTCAACTTTATTATCGGTGATGATTTTTACAATGGCGGTAGCTCTGAGTACGCTTAAATCCCAGTTATTTTTCGGATAGGTATCATGCGCCAGTTTATCATTGTCGGTATGCCCTTCTACCATTACTTGAATATCTTTGTTACGCGCTAACACTTCCGCTAATTTTTTTAAGGCTTCTTTTCCTTTAACATCCACTTCTGCAGAACCTGATTTGAAAAGCAGTTTATCGGCCATACTCACGTATACTTTACCATTTTTACGCTCGATGGTTAAGTCGCTGGTGCTAAAGCCTTCCAGTGCTTCGGCAATTTTCTTTTTAAGGTTGTTCATGATTGAATCTTTCGAATTCAACACATGCTCCAATTCATTCACCCGATACATGCGCATTTTTAGCTCGTTGGTGAGTGCATTAATGTTAAGCTCCTTATTGTCTAATTCGGTTTGTTTCTGATCCAATTCCGTTTGCTTCTGTTGTAAGCGTTTGGTGAGTGCATTGCTTTGTGCAGAGGCATTTTCCAACAACTCGTTTTTCTGCTTTAATAAAGCATCGTTGGAGGTTTGCAATTCGGTATTTAAGGCGATTTCTTTTTCTAATTTACCGTGCGTAGCGACTGAATCCGACTTTAGCAATTCAATATGCTGATTGGCTTCATCCAAACGAGCAATTGCGGCTTGTTTATCTTCACTGCACGTTTGTATTTGATTATTGGCATCGGCCAATTTTTCCTGGCAGTTTTTATAAGCTAAACTGGTTGCGTTAAATTTCTT
This sequence comes from Chitinophagales bacterium, assembly GCA_023251415.1. Taxonomy (GTDB): domain Bacteria; phylum Bacteroidota; class Bacteroidia; order Chitinophagales; family CAIODY01; genus JAHEYX01. Next base: position 11,225 of record JAHEYX010000042.1, on the reverse strand, counting down.
TTGGCTAACACAAGCATTGAAGAGCACCAGGAGCACAGCAACTCCGACAATCGTTTTTGACATACAATCCGATTTTTTTCTAAAGTTAACGTGAAACCGGATTATAGCTTGTAATCGTACGACGAAGTTCTGCACGCGAAGGTGCTAATTTGTCGAATTTTTAGAGCAAGGTCATTAAATAATCGGATGCGGTTGAAAAGGTAATGTTCGGTCGAACAAATAACGATAGGTAACCAATGTTTTCACCTTTTCGGTTTGCAAGCTTTCAACAATATTTATCATTTTTGGATTGAATGAACCGATCCAATTCATTTGCAACTCATCGTATTTATTAAGGGGCTGCACCACTTTTTCGGCAGCTTTGATAATACCGCCTTCAACGCCTTTTCCTTGAAACTCGGGCACTACACCGAAAATAACTCCGTACATTTTATTGACCGACCTGGTCATTTTCAGCAAGTACATAAACTTTAATTTATGGTACCAACTAAATTGCCCATTCAGTTTCTTCACTACCTGATTCAATTCAGGAAGCATAATGAAAAAGGCTATGGGACGATCTTCATAAAAGCCAAACCAAATAATTTTTGGATCCATGATTGGCTTTATGGTTTGCATAATTTTTTGGGCTTGCTCTAATTTGATTGGCTTAAAACCAATGTGCTTACCCCAAGCGGCATTGTACACTTCATGAAAATAGGCCGTGTATTTATCCAAATCGTTTTTATGCAAATGATCGAAACGGTATTTAGGGTCTTTGGCTATGCGTTCGGCTTTTTCACCAAACTTATCCGGCACCGGTTGCGCCACGATATAGCGATAAACATATTGTTCAAAATAATTGCAGAAACCATAATTTTCAAACAAGGTTTTGTAATACGGTGGATTATAGTTCATACCATAAGTGGGGTGAACAAATCCATCGACTAATAAGCCCCACCATTTATCGCGATCACCAAAATTAATAGGACCTTCCATGGCTTTCATTCCGCTTTCCTGCAACCAATTTTTGCAAGTGTCGAATAGTAAATTGGCAGCAGCTTGATCATTAATGCAATCAAAAAAACCCATTCCACCGGTAGCATCTTTATTGGTATTGTTGTTTATAAATGCTGCTACACGGCCGATGAATTGCCCTTGCTCATTTTTTAACAACCAACGCATTGCCGTTCCATTTCGAAACAGTTTGTTTTTATGCTCATCAAACACTGCTTCAATATCATGATCCCAAGGGCGCACCCAAACCGGATCGTTTTTATATAAATCAACAGCAACTTGCAGAAAACGCTTTGCTAATTGCGGGGTGGTGACAGCTATAATTTGCATGCGTTAAAAATAAACATTTTACCGATTTTCTTTGCGGCATTTAAAACCATTTAGGATTTTAATGCAAATTCGAAACTATTACTTATTTTCATCTTTCAAATAACATTAAGCTCATGCGAAAACTATTCCTTCTAACCCTTTTGCTCCTGACCACTACGCTATTAAGTGCTCAAACGGTTGCGGATTATATTCGAGAAGCCAAAGCCCTGATTGCCAAATTAGATGAAACAGGCGCTTATCCGCTATTGTTAAAAGCGATTAAGGCCGATAATAAAAATGTAGAAGCTTTAACATTAGCTGCTTTATATGCTTCACGCGAAGGAAATCGTCAACAAAACAAAGGGCTACGCAACGGTTATTTCAATCAAGGCAAAGTATTTATTGATGCCGCCATGCGATTAAGCCCGGATGATGCCGAAGTAAACTATGTAATGGCCGTAGTATTAGGACGAATTGCCTTGGTTTCTTCATCCAAAGAGAAGGTAGCAGTAAGCCGACAAATCAAAGAAGTAATCGATAAAGCTATTAAAATAAATCCGAATCACGCCGGTGCCTGGCATGCCTTAGGAAAATGGAATTATGAAGTATCGCAATTGAGTTTTATTGAGAAAGGGGCAGTAAATATGCTGTTTGGCGGACTTCCGACCGGCGACTTAAAAACTGCTTTGAGTGCTTATGCCAAATGCCTGCAGTTGCGTCAGGATTATTTATTGTATTATTTAGATTATGCAAAGGCTTTAGCGAAGAATGATCAAAAAGACTTAGCGATAGCCCAATTACGCAAATTAATCAGCTTACCGAATGGCACGCAGGACGATGCTGCTATAAAAACCGAAGCAGCAAGTTTAATAGCTGAATGGAAGTAAGCAACTACTGCACGACAGCCGTTACGGTATTAAGCAGTTAAAATTGGTACTTTAGTGTTTTCGAGCATTTCGCTCACCATAGCTTCTAAATTAAAAGCCGGTTTCCAACCCCAATCTTTTGCAGCTAAATCGCCGTTGATACTGCCCGGCCATGAATTGGCGATTTGCTGACGAAAATCGGGCGCATAGCTGATTTCAAAAGAAGGAATGTGTTTTTTTATGGCTGCTGCTAATTCAGCAGGAGTAAAATCTAATCCATTAATATTGTATGCCGTTCGAATACTTAATTGATCGGCCGGTGCATCCATCAATTGTAAGGTGGCATGTATGGCATCGGTCATGTACATCATCGGTAAGCGAGTATCGGCTTCTAGGAAGCAACTGTATTTCTGGTGCTTTTTAGCTTCGTAAAAAATATCAACGGCATAGTCGGTTGTGCCACCACCCGGAATTGATTTATAACCAATTAAACCCGGATAGCGAATGCTTCTAACATCGAGGCCTTTTTTACGGAAATAATAATCACACCACAATTCGCCGGCATATTTGCTAACCCCGTAAACAGTGGTTGGTTCCACTACAGTATGTTGCGGTACATTGGCTTTAGGGGTAGTTGGTCCAAAAACAGCAATGCTGCTAGGCCAAAACAATTTACTAACGCCATTTTCTAAGCACAAATCCATTACACTAAATAAGCTTCCCATGTTTAAATCCCAGCCAAACTTGGGGTTCTTTTCGGCTGTGGCAGATAATAAGGCAACCAAATGGTACACTTGGGTTACTTTATACAACTTCATCAATTCGTTCAACTTAGCCGTGTCCATCACATCTACAATTTCAAAAGGGCCTGAGTTTTTAACCTCATCAGAAGCATCACGAATATCGGTGGCAATTACCTGGCTATGACCATAAATTTTACGCAATTCCATGGTCAATTCAGTACCGATTTGGCCTCCGGCACCAAGGATGATTACTTTTTCTTGCTTCATTATTTTTGAAATTTGGACGAAGATAAAAAAACTATTTCGCTGCCAAAGTAGGATTTTGCGATTGTCCTTGAAATTAAAGTGTTTACTAAAAGTTGATGGAATCAGCCATTTTATAAAAGCTTGAAATTGGTTTAACTATGGAGCGCTACTTTTCTATATAGTAATAGTAACTTCTTATAATTCGATATATGAATTGGTCGGTGACGAATCATTAATGTGAGTTATTAAGTTGTGCAAGTTGTTATCCGAAAGTGCCTTTCTTATACCTGGCCTATTTGTGAGTCGTTTTTGATGGAAAGAAAAATCTCGAAGTCGAAAGCGCGCTTTTACGTTGTTTTTTGTCTTTTTAGGAACTCGATTTAACGTTTCAACACTTTTTTCGATAAAAACACCTTTAAAACGGTAAATTTTAGTGTGCTAAAATCACAAAACTGAACCAATTTTTACAACTATTGAGTATTTACAAGGGTTTGGAGGCGATGAAGCCCCTTTTTTGCCCGTGTTGAGTGTCTCGAAAATCAAGACAAAAACCCAAAAACGTCCTGAATTACAAGACAAAAATAAGGCTAAAAGTGTCCACTTTAGTGGAATAATTGGCCTTTTTCGGCTTGTAACACAATACTGTAGCGCATTTAGCTCAAAAAAATGCCAGTCCTGAAATTCAGGAAAGATTTTTCAAAATTCCCGAATTTCGGGACAACAACAGGTATTTCGCGTAGTATTTTTGTTTCATCAAACGAGATAAAAACTTCAAACGGTACAACAAGGAATTAAAAACGAACATTCCATACTTACCAGTAGAAGTTCGGAAAGACAAGAAGGGCCCGTTTTGTATTTCCGGTTTCGTTTGATTAAAGGGGTAGCCGAAAACCTCGACCGAGTAGGCGTAATTAAACAGCTAAACAAACAAGCATAAAAAAACTTAAACCGCAAGTTTGTTTGGCAACAAAACAAAAAAAATAAATTAGTTATGAAAAACAATGTTAGCATTAACATTAGCGCACAAGATCAGTTGGATATTAGTGCCGCTATTACAACCTTAAACACCAAGTTGAAGCCTCACTTAATGGCAATGACCGATGAAGAACGTATTGGCAATGTTAGATTAGGCGACAAATCAGTTGCTTTCGTTCAAAAAGCAGGTATTTATGGTAAACAATTCAGTACTCAAATGCCTGCTTATATAGATTTGGCTGCTTTTCAAACTGATATTGACATGGTGAAATTATTTGATGACTACTTAGCCAACATCGCTGCCTTAAAAAGAGGATTGGAAGATACCTTAATTTTAGGTGGTAATGAAGCCATGGAAGCTGCTAATATGGTGTATGCAGCTTTGAAATTGGCTAACCAAAATCAAATTCCAGGTTCACAAGAGGCTGTTAATGACATGAAAGCACGTTACGCAAAAAGAGGGAAAACAACAGCTATTACCGCAACTACAACAAATACCCAATAATTTAAAGCAGTAGGTAAAATTAACTTGTAAATAAAATACAAGTTTGAAGAAAGGAGCTCCCGAAAAGGGGCTCCTTTTTTTGTATTTACCTCAAAGTATTTTAGTCATTTTCAATTAGCTTCAAGTGAATTGGCATTTATTCGGATAAATTTAGAATACATTAAGAGCGATTCGAAATACATTTCGATGTTATCCGAATACATTCGGAGCAATTCGACCTGACAAATTTTCAGGTCATAATACCACCGGAATAATGTCATAATATCATCGGAGTAATGTCATAATATCATCGAAGCAATTCCAACCACCAAAAAAGTAATGTCATAATATCAACGTAGTAATGTCATAATACCTCCGGAGTAAACCCATAATATCATCGGAGCAATTCCGACTGACAAATTTTCAGGTCATAATACCTTCGGAATAAACTCATAATATCAATAGAGTAATGTCATAATATCATCGGAGTAATGCGCTATTATCATCGAAGCAATTCTGACCACCAAAAAAGTAATAGCTAATATCAACCAAGCAATGTGATAATACCTTCCGAATTAACCAATAATAGTAACGGTGTAATGTGATAATACCTTTTAAGCAAATAAGAAATGCTTTGGAGCAATTATTAGTTTCTAAAGATAAAATGTAAATTACATTCCAACCAATTAAGAATTTTCAAATTTCAAGTGCATAATGCCACATTGGGTAACATCAAATTTGATAGGCAGGGTTTCGTGTTTTAATGCTGTTTGTTATTAATAAAATGATCGTACATTTATAAACGTAACGTAGTTTAAACTCCACCGTTCGGTCAGCAGCAACTTCTTAGGCGACTAACAATGCAAAGCTCAGAATAATATGAAAACAACAGTTAGAACTATTCTATTATTTATCGGTTATTGCATTTTAATCGGACTACTATTCATTTGTTATGCGGCGAAAGATGAGGGAACCCTAGGGAATAATCTTCTTCTTAATTTCTCTGCTGATTATTTATATTTTTTTGCAATGCCTGCATTTTTATTTGCAACAGTACTCGAAAAGACTGGTTTAAACAATGTTCAGGTTGTTGCTATCGCTATAGTCCTCTGTGCCAGCTGTTATCTCTACTTAACTTTATGGATTTATAATATTATAAAAAAAAGGCGGGGGAGACAACTAGGAACCTAACATAGTACATAATTATTTGACTGTAAATAACAGCAACAACCCTATAGGCTAGGTTTCGTGTTCTATAATAGTTTTGAGGTTAATCAAACTTTAATTTTTCCAATCAAGTTTTGTTATATAATCCCCGCTTCTTCAACAAGCGGCCAAAACGTTAGTTGCAATCAGAAGACGGCAACACTAATTGAAATTGATCTGCTAAAATCAACTTTTTTTCAAACTTGATAAAATCTGTTTGACAACAGCTTCTTTATCCTTTCGTAACTGTTTAGCAAACTGCTTTGCATGAGGATGTACTTCATGATATTTCTCACTCCATGAAATTATTTCAACCAATGCTGGAACCAAATCAATCCCCTTAGGTGTGAGTGTGTATAGGATTTTTGCTTTGCTTTCCGGATGCTTTTGTTTTGTAATGATACCCCCTGCTTCTAACAACATCAATCTGTCGGCAAGCACATTTGTAGCAATTTTTTCACCACCATTCAAAAAATCACCATAGGTATTCATTCCATTAAAAACCATATCCCGAACTATTAATAAAGACCATTTGTCACCGAAAATATCCAAAGCGGTGCTGATTGGACATGTTGAACGATATTCTATTTTTTTCTTCTTCACGGCACAAATATACAAAACCACTTGCATATTACAAGTCTTTTAATTTATATTTGCACTTTCAATTAGCAAGTGAAATTTTAAACCACTATTATATGAGCAAATTACAAGCACACAACGAAATAGTAATCAACGCGACAATAGGTAGCGTTTGGGCTATCATTACCGACATTAAACTTTTGGACAAAATAAATCCCGGAGTTATCACTGCCACAGGTCGAATGGATAAACAAGGCGAAACGCGAACTTGCGAAATGGAGAACAGGGGCAAAAAAGGAACAATGACCGAAAAATTAGTTGAACTGGTTCACGAAAAGAAAACCGTTTGGGTTATTGAAAACGACAGCATGGGAATGGGTAAGATGTTGAAAGACCCACGATTTTGTTTTTATCTGGAAAAGATAGACGACAACCGAACCAAACTAATAAACGAATCCTATTACGAACCCGCAAACCTTTTAGTAAGAATTATGAATGCGTTGATGATGAAAAAAAAGATGAGTGAGATACAAGGACAAATTCTTTCTAACATAAAAACGTTAGCTGAAAAATAAAAGTATGGCCATTATTCACAACGAAATTACTGTAAACGCTAGTATTGACAAGGTTTGGAAAATACTTACCGACCTTGAACTCTTAGACAAATATGATCCAACAGTTAAGAAATCAACTTTGACATCATCGGAGAAATCAGGAATCGGAGCAAAAAGAAAAGTAATAATGCTTGACGGTAAAAATTGGTTTGACGAAAAAGTAATAGTGTTTAAACCAGATGAAGCACTCACCTACCAATTAACGGACTGCTCTTTTCCATTAAAAGGACTTACACACAGTTACAGCTTTGAGAAAGTTGGCAACCAAACAAAAGTGAAACAGGTAATGGAATATACTGTTAAATTTGGTTTATTGGGTAAATTGCTTGACCGTTGGATGATACGCAAACAATCAGACACAGGAATAAAAAAATTCTTTGCAGGACTTAAATCTTATGTGGAAACACATTAAACTTAACACATGGCATATAACGAAAAATTAGCAAATCGTATTCGCGAGCAACTTGCAGACCTTCCCAACATAAAAGAAAAGGAAATGATGGGTGGTTTGACATTTATGTTGAACGATAAAATGTGCATCGGCATAATTAAAGATGAAATGATGTGTCGCATCGCACCAGAAATGCAAGACATTGTATTAGAAAAAACGGGCTGTCGCATCATGGACTTCACTGGCAGACCAATGAAAGGTTATGTAATGGTGGACGATACCGGCATGAAAAGCCAAAAGGAATTTGAGTACTGGATAAATCTATGTTTGGAGTTTAACAGCAAAGCCAAATCATCAAAAAAGAAGAAGAACTAATTTTATCAATAAACAATCAAAAGCAAACAACATGACAAATTCAATCAATTGGTTTGAAATTCCTGTAAAAAATTTCAACAGAGCAAAAGCCTTTTATGCAGCACTATTAGGTGCAGACATTCAAGAAATGCCACACCCCTCTTACAAGTATGGCATCTTGCCTGGCGACATGCAAAACGGTGTAACAGGTGGAATAGTAGAAGGTGAAGGTTTTGAACCTTCAATGACCGGCGCTTTAATCTATCTCAACGGTGGAGATGATTTGAGTGTACCACTTTCTAAAGTTGAAGCGGCTGGAGGTAAAATTCTTTTACCAAAAACTGCTATAGGTGGTAATGGTTTTATGGCTCATATTGCCGACACTGAGGGAAACAAAATTGCACTACATTCAATGAAATAAAACAAAATAAAAAAGGGCGGCAGGAAAACCTGCCGCCTTTTTTATTTATCTCATAGTGTTTGTTGACCATTTGTTTATTGCATAATCAACAGACCTAACCTCAACTGAAAAGAAAGGCAACTTATAAGAGCGGTATGGCCATACGGGGTTTCGTGTTCTATAGACAGTTTAGTGGTAGTCAAAAGTTTTGTGTTCGGCATCTCCATTTGTGTTGAAAAGCTTTACCTTCGCAATGCTGCGAAACCTTGGCGGTTAACGGAACGCACCTATGAAACATTTTGCAAAACTTTTTATACTATTAGTAATAGTCTTTAGCAGTTGTAGGATTGATAATCGGAAGGAGATTGAAGAAAATGTAAAAGCTTTCCCAAAGGTTTACGATACAACTGGTATTGAAAAGTTTATTTTTTACAAAGAAGATTCCCCCACTTGGTTGACAACTTCAAATTACAAATTATTTTATATAGGAAAAGTTCAAGACACCATCTTTCTTAACCCCTATTTAAACTTTGGACCATTCTCTACTCTACCAAGTGAAGAGCAAAATATAAATACAGAAAAAAAGCAGAAGCTTGATCTTGAAAACTACTTTTTAAAATGGCCACAAAAAAAGAATTACAAATTTTGGTATCAATCCAAAGTTGAAATTAGGATTGATACAAGCAATTTATTTTCAAAATCATATCCAACTTTATTGACTAATATGGAAAATGATACAATTATTATTGCTTATGGCCAACAAATTCCTTTAATAATGGAAGCTAAGGATAGTATAGGAAATTGGAAACCAATTCAAACCAGATACATTTATATATGTGGAGTCGGTGTTGGATCAATAATTCTTCCACCTAAAGAATGTTTAATGACACTATCACCAATTTTTATCGGAAATTATAGAACTCTTTTAAGAGTATCACTTGGCAATAACCACTCTAACCTATTTTATGGAAATATCAACTACCGACAAATGCAAAGTATGTTCGATGAAAGTGGAAATTATAATGAAGCGTATACACGTGAAATGAAAGACGAAGCAACGAACCGCTAATCGAGTAGCCGCCCCTTCCGCTTAACAGAAGGGATATGTTTCGCAGACAACTCCTGACGGCTAGACTAAGTAATTGTTATTTCATTAAAAATGATAGTTTGAATGGGAATGTGACAAGTATTTGGAGAATTGAGTCTTATTCCAAATCTAGTGAGTAACTTATAGACTTCTCAATATGAAAATTTGCAAAACGATTTTATTCAATTAATTGATGTATAAGGTCGACAAGTAGCTCCGCTGCAAATTGTTATAACAGATGAGCACCATGCCAATATTACTGTAAATAATCTGCCTACAGGCGTGTATTTTGTAAGAATAGCAATGGAGATATTAAAATTAAGAAATTGATGAAAGAGTAAGGCTAAAATAAATCAGTTAAATACAGCAGTAAGTGGATTAATAGTGGATAGAATTTAGTTAATTATAGTGCAATTGTTTCCAACTCATTCCATCCTGGCGTATTAGCTTTCACAGGCAAACCGGAATGCGCTCACTTCTTTTCCCACTTACCTTACACAATTTATACTATTTTTATGTAGTGCTTGATTAATCAAAATTCAACAAATAAACTCATGCTAACTGCTATTCATCCAAAATTGCCCATGCGAAATAAAGCTGTAACGCGCGACTTTTATTGTAAGCTACTTGGCTTTAAAGAAATGGGAGCACCCGGCTTTGCAGCTTATTTAATGGTACAAAAGGATGACATTGAGCTTCATTTTTTTCTTCATGAAAATTTGCAAGCAACCGAAAATTATGGACAGGTCTATATTCGTTGCAACGCCATTCAGAATTGGTATAAGGAGCTGCTTGACCATAAGGTAAACATTCACCCCAATGGTGCATTACAGCTAAAGCCTTGGGGACAGTTTGAATTTTCTTTACTCGATCCGGATAATAATTTGATTACTTTTGGACAAGCTATGGACCAGTAAGTTTTTTAACCATCAACAATACAAAGCATGATACTTGATGATTCGGCTGAGTTAAAGCACAACAGCACCACTAAATTTTCCATTGGTCAGTTTTATTTTCAGCACCGCCAACTCATTCCGCTGCTTGTCTTATCGTATTTTGTTGGAGAATCCTTGCTCACCATTCTTACACTTGAAGTGAATAATATCGGTGAAACAAGCACCTCTCATTATATTTTAAATTACCAGCAGATTTTTGGCTTTTGTGCGGTCGTTTTAAATTATATCATTTACTTTATTAATCGTTTGGTGTTTCGATTTACGGTATTAATCACGCTTTTATTGGGGCTTGGCAATGTTTTAACATTTACATTAAATCAGCATAAAATTAAATTTGGACTAACCGGCATAGCGGTATTTGATTATGCTGCATTTTTAGGAATGGCTGCTTTCGTGGTACTAAATTTACAAAGCTTATTGCGATTTTATAATAGTAGCGATAACAGGGCAAAAACAACTAAATAACTGACCATACTTTGCTCTGCAGGCAATTGTCTTATTTAGAATTTACGAGGTTAGGCGAACCTTTGAGGTTCGCCTAACCTTCTACCTCAATGGTTCGCCTTACCTTCAACTATGCTGCGTTTTTATAATAGCAGCGACAGTCGTATAAAATCAATAAAAAGTTACCCACAGCGGATTTGGCTGGGCTTAGTACCACTTAAACTATTGCAGCAATAACGTCTTTTAGATTATTGAGTAAGCCCATCTTGGCTTGAAAATATGCGAAATTCAGGCTATTTTCACCCACTCAATTTTACCCTATGAAACTATTGTATAAGTTATATGGTTATTTGTTTTATGTAATCATCATGCTTTTCTTTCCGGTTTTCATGATTCCTATTTATATCTTTTGCTCATGGGAACGCACTTACCCTATTGTTAATAGTTTACGCAGTTATTGGGCTTCCATAACTTTTTTGCTTTGCGGATACTTTTATAAAGTGGAATGGGAAACACCTATCGATAAAAAAAGAAATTACGTGGTTGTTTTCAACCATACTTCTCATTTGGATATT
>JAHEYX010000338.1 GCA_023251415.1 Chitinophagales bacterium | reverse complement strand
CATTCGGAACAGCATCACCAATTACTTTCACGAGTGGTGACTTGAACTTTGCGGCTGCTACTTCAAATATGAGTGGTACTGCTAGCGTAATTGTTGGTAATTCAACTAACTTAAGTATTTCTTTAACAGGTGTTTCACCATGGACTGTAACGTTAAGTGACGGTTCAAACTTTACAACTTCCACTTCACCTTATTTAGCTTCAGTTACGCCTACTACAGCTACTGTTTATTTTGTAACTGCCTTAACAAATGGTAATGGTTGTGCTTCAGTTGCTGCAAATATGGTTGGTTCAACTTCAGTTGATGTAACGGCTGTAAATGATGATTGTGCGAATGCTACTCCATTAACGTTAAGCGGTTCTTGCACCAATACAGTGGGTACTTCTTATAACGGACATGCTTCAACACCGGCAACAACATGTACAGGTAATGCTGATGATGATGTATGGTTTAGCGTTATTAAACCTGCAGGTATGACCAGCTTCACTATTCGTGTTACCGGCTCTAATAATTATGATCCTGAATTCCAAGTATTAACCGGAACTTGCGGCAGTTTAACAGCTGTAAATTGCGGCAGTGGTAATTCATTTACGAATGCTGCTGTTGAACAATTAACATTAAATGCTCAACCTAGCGCAACTACCACTTATTATATCCGTGTATATGATGCACGTTCCAGTTGGGGTTCAGGTACCGGTGATTTCAATATCTGTGTATATGGAAATACTGCAGCGCCAATTAATGATAATGTTTGCGGAAGTTTGAACGTATCGTCTACAACGGCCATGATTGGTAATTGTTCAAATACAGTAATTGCTGCTTATGATAATGGTAACTCTTGTTACAATGGTGTTGCGAATACGCCTACCAGCAATCCTCCAATAGGTCCAAACTTAGTTTATTATACCGGAACAACTTCATTTGCAACATTTGGAGTAAGCGAACCAACACCTGCTTGTGGTACATTAGGCGTTACACCAAAATCAATTTGGTATAAATTTAAAGCACCAACAATGGGTGGTGTGAGTATGGATTTCAGAACATCCTTCACCGGAAATCCTACATCATTCAACACCATCATGGCAGTTTATGCCGCATCGCAAAATCCATGTAATCCGGGTGTAACTAGTTATACTCCACTTGGTTGTTCTACCAATGGCGTTTTGGGGATAAATGCATTAGCCTTATCTCCTTATACAGGAACTGACTTATACTTACAATTAGTAGGTCAAAACAGTGCTTATGGTAACTATATGCTGAGTATTCAAGGAACTACGCAAAATATTTCTATAGCTAATCCTACTTCAGGTTCAATGCAAGTAACTTTCCCGACTGTAACAGGTTGTACCGGAATTAAATTATATTGGAGACCAACTACCGGAACAGGTTATTCTGTAATTGCTTTATCTCCATCGACATCTACCTATACAATTATGGGCTTGCAATCAGGTGTTAACTATCGTGTATGGGCTGAGTTTATAAATGGAACACAAGCTTTCTATTCGCAATGGCAAACCTTAGGTACGATAATAGGATGTACAGGTGCTCCAATAAATCCAACTGTTACAGCAATTGCCGGACATTGTTCACGCGTTAAAGTAAAATGGCCTAGTCATATCTCAGCTACATCTGCATATCCATACCGTATTTACTATCGCGTTCAAGGTGGTTCAGGTTATACGATGTTTGCTTGTACAACAGACAGTTTCTTTATAAACAATTTGGCATTGAACACAACCTATGAATTCTTCTACCGTGTAATATGTACCGGAGGTGCACAAATCAATTCTTTGGTAACAATTTATACTACCTGTGCCGGACCTGCAAAAATTGCTAATCCAACCACAACACATTCTTCAGTATTAGAATACAACGGTCGTTATTTTGTTGATGCCGATTTCCCTAGCATCGTTGCTTATACCGATAATACGGTTGCTGATGGTGAAATGCATGAAATCAATTTGAATGAAGTTAATGATATCGATATCAACGAACCGAGTTCATTGATGAATCAAATTGTACTAGCAGCCGATCAAACCGGTTCTTTCGAATTGATTCCAAATCCAACAACAGAAAATGTTTATGTTGATTATACTTTGGCGCAAGAAGGAAAAGTAGTAGTTCGCTTGTTGGATATTCAAGGAAAATTAATCCAAGAAACACAACTGAATTCTACTTCAAAAACCGGACGTTACTTAATTAATTTGGCTGAGGTAAACAGCGGATTGTATTTAGTAAATGTTCAGGCTGAAGGTTACAACCAGACAAAACGTTTAGTAGTAACGAAATAATTCAAAGCAAGTTCAACATAGTAATTTAGTTACTTCAAAAAAGCCATTCATTATGAATGGCTTTTTTTTGTTTTACACCAATAAAACTATTAATATAAAAGGCGATTTCAAGTCAGATTTAATTTAGCCTAAATCATTCTAGCAAAATGCTTGTTCCCAATAAAGACAAATAGTTTAATGCAATTTCCAAGATTTGCAGAATTGGAGGCAATCTGTAAAATGAATCATTTTAAAATCTTGGCTTCAGAAATCGAACCAATAGTATTGCATTGATACTTGAAATTGATTACGCCTAACAGCAATTTTGCCTTTTTTTGCAATGCGTTTTATTCATTAAATTAAGTTGTAAGTTAACTTTGAATAAGCTCCTTAAATAAGTTGAGCTAAGCGAATTAAAAAGCAATATAACTAGCTGTTTTCTATTCAAACGTTTACTATTCAAAATTGGAAAGAATAAAATGATAAGGTTATTTAGCTTTTTTTGCTTTCGCTTTTTCTGTTACTTCCGCTACTCTAAATTTCACCATATTGCTAATTAATGTGCGAGGCATTTTTTCGGTAATTGGAAATTGTACGGCTCCTTTTGACCATTCATATTTTCCAAAATCTGCTTTAAAATTAGCGATGCCGGATGCAGTGGGGTAAAAGCCGATATGTTTAGCGTAAGCTGCATAATAAACAAGTATGCCACCTTGTTTAATGGCAGGCATATTATAACTTATGACTTCTTCAGCATGAGGTGCGGCTTTAATTATAATTGCTCGTATTTCTTCTAATTTAGCTTGAGTCGAAGCCGGAAAACTTGCGATGTATTGTTCAACGGATGTAAATTTTATAGCCATAACGAATCTGCGATTTTTAACGCATCAGATACATTTTCCCAAAACCACTTTTAAAGTATTTATCAGCACCAGAATCTAAATGCTCCATTTTGTTTTCTTTTAAGTTGGTCACCACACGGTATAAATATAAACCGTTTGCTAAAGGGCTTCCAAATTGATCGGTTCCATCCCAAGCATAAGTACTAACATTTCGACCGATATGCAAATTCAATCCTAATTCATTAAGCGTTAATTCCCGAACAATTTTTCCACTAACCGTTAAGATTTGAATCTTAAAGTATGTTGGTAGCTCACTACCTGTTAAAGTAAATACGAAGCGCGTTTGTGTGGTAAATGGATTCGGGTAATTCAATACA
>JAHEYX010000337.1:2923-3508 GCA_023251415.1 Chitinophagales bacterium | reverse complement strand
TTAATTCTACAGCTTTGATTTTAAATTCGCTGCTGTATTCGGTTCGTTTTTGTCTTTCCATGGGTTAAAGTTAGGGCTTAAGGGCTTAACTAATTTGTCCACTCAAAGGTAGGAACTCCAGATAGGCATGAACACTATTTGAATTCTGTAAATAACTCATGTAATAATGTCCTTCTGGGAATATAAGTACGCAAGATTTATTAGGTATATGAGCAATTAAGCTATCTAAATATATCAAACCATTTTTAGGTTGATTAGGCAAATAGGGAGGAGTTAATGCTGTTAAATACTTTTGCACCGGCGGGATGCTAATTATATTAGTGTCAGTTATTGTATATAACCCTAATCTATCATTATCCTGTATTATTATTTTGAATTGATTAGCACCGATTTCTTGCATAGGAGGATTATCATTCGATTCAATCTTTAAAAATGCTATTTCATCGGATTCTACAATTGTATCATCAAACACACAAATATTAATAGGTACTGATGAATTAGCAGGTACTAAAATCTTCTTTTCTTGAATTTCAAAATCTCGGCCTGTACCGAATGAAACACCATCTAGAGTTTGAATACCGCTTT
>JAHEYX010000337.1:0-2913 GCA_023251415.1 Chitinophagales bacterium | reverse complement strand
ACTAATGTAAATTGTAACATCAAAGCTATTACCATTAAATACAAAAAGGTCGCTCCATGAACCTACATTCTCGCCTAAAACAACTTCTTGTTGACAATTAGTAGGCAGTGTGCCTCCATTGGATATAGCATATGGAAAAGTTGGATAAGTGCTGCAATCTGCCGAAGAGCAACCAAATAAAATTTGAGCTTCACTAATATTCGTATACAGTATTATTGCAATAGTAATTGTCAGATATTTGTACATATAAATGGTTGTTTTTATATTAACAAATATATATAATATATTTTAGAATATAAAATATGTAAATTATATTTCAATCTATACACAATTATTAATAATTCTACCCATAATTTACGGAAAGAAAATACAATAATTTACACGTTAATAAATGTAAAGGAGGTTATTGGGTTATTTTGACACCAGCATTTCAATACCCTTTTTAACGCGATAATTTCGCCATCTCTTCTTTGTATTCATTCATTATGCGGTGACGCTCTTGGCGGTTGCCTGTGCTTAGGGGTTTACTATTTTTAAGTTTTGATGTGAAATCATGAAGTTGGGCACCACAGAAATCTTCATCCATACTCATTAATATAGTGCGGTTGTTGAGTAAGTTGAACAGGTGCAAGGAACCATGCGCTTTTACAATAGCCATATTACTTTCGTGCTTCAACTCTAAAGAGTATAAATTATAGACGGCATCGGGATAGTCTTTTTTGCGGCCTACCTCGGCTTGGTCATCCAGGTCTTCCATTACTTTGAAAATATCTTGCAACAGCACCTGATAATCTTTTTCACTTTCAAAGAATTTATCGCGACGCATTTCTTTTATTTTATCGATAGTTGTAATTAATATATAACGGGTCCAGATTTCGGTGGAACTAATTTCTTGGTATTTTTTCCAAAGCTTTGTAGCTATTGGAACCTCCGGTTGCTTGAGAGCATTCTTAATGGAAAATTTCTGCGACTTGTACGTGGGCGAACTCAAACAGAATTTATGCAGCCAAAAGATGTAGAAGGCTGCTAAATTGGGTGTACTGAAATTATAGAACAAATGTAAATTGGAACCCATGTAATAAATATGCGCATCCGGATCTTTTGAATAAGTCTCGAACAGTTTTAATAAATCACTCATCCAACTGTATAATGGATATTTAATACCAAAGGCGGTTACTTCAAATCCAACGCGTGGATTTTTTAGGCTGAAGTATTTATCCTTGATAGGGACTTTAAAATAGGCATTCAAAATTTCCATATCGTGATAGCTGATAAATTGCTCACCACGAATACGGGCATAAGCGGCTGAAAGCTTTATTCCTAGCAGATCTCCAATCAAATCTGCAAAATTACGCTTTGATTTATGAGCTTTTTTGAGTTCTTTAAAATAGTTAATTTGACTTAATTGGGAGGCAGAAACAGTGGTCATTTTGGGGGGTGTTTTTAAAGCTCGAAAAATAGTAGATTTTATGTAAAAACAAAATAAAGCCTACAAATACAATAGTTTGTGAGCAATTTCGCCTTGATTTTAGCCCTCCTTTTTTTTGCGTCATTGGCGTAAACCGGCAATATTTTGCGTCATTGGCGCAAAACAACGTTACATAAAATGGTCCATAACACCCTAAAATGACTTGTAATTCCATTCCATACTGCATTACAGCCTAAAAAATACACTTTGCGCCAATGGCGCAAAATACTTTATGTTGTGTGTGTGTGGCGCAAAATTTCGGTGTGGGGTGACCCTATTTTTGTTTCATCAAACGAGATAAAAACTTCAAGACGTATAGGAGGGAATTAAAAACAAATAGTCCCTTCTTATTTGTAGAAGTTCAGAAAAACAAGAAGGGCCCGTTTTGTATTTCCGGTTTCGTTTGGTAATAGGGGTAGCCGAAAACCTTGACCGAGTAGGCATAAATAAACTGCTAAACAAACAAGCATTAAAAAACACAAACCGCAAGTTTGTTTGGCGCAAAAACAAAGATGTATGAAAAATACAGTTAATTTTAGCATTAGCATCCAAGATCAAACCGATATCATGGCTGCTATAAACACACTTCAAACAAAGTTAAACCCTTCCTTAGTGGCTTTAACAGAATTAGAACGTCGTCAATTATTGAAAATGGGCGATAAAAGCTTGGCTTTTGTAAGCAAGGCACATTCGTATGCCGATTTGTACAAAGATCAAATGCCTGCTTTCATTTCTTTTGATGATTTTAACAAGGACTACGAGTTAATTCAAGTAATCAGTGAGTACAACAAATTGTTAAAAGCCATCACTACCGCACTTGACGATACTTTAATGCAAGCCGGCAGTGAAGCCATGGAAAGCGCTAATTTAATTTACAGTGCTATCAAATTTGCAGCTCGCAACAATGTTAATGGTGCAAGAGAAGCCTATGATGATATGCGCGCGCGTTATCCTGGCAGAGGGGGTTCTAGAAGCAAAAGCAACGGTGCTTCCGGCAATAACTCAAACGGCGTAGCTACTTCTTAATTGGAAGGATTTATTTATTGGTTAAAAGCCCTGCAATGTATATTGCGGGGCTTTTTTATTTAAGACTATTGTACTTTAGTTTGTGTGCTTAAGTTATGATATGTATTCGCAAGCTACATTTCGTGCTCATGCGCCGTGATTCGTGTTCGTGAGTCGTCCTTCTTGCTTGTAAGTTGCATTTCATGCTCGTGCGCCGTGGTTCGTGTCTCCCCTCCAATCTTTTATTTTTTATATTATGGTTGGCGGACAAGCTGATTGCTTTTCAATTGATAAAAGTTCGTTATAACATAAGATTTACGTTCACAAATTGAATCCTTGCTTTTAACATAGCTCTCGTTTTAATGGCTCCGTTTAATTAACTTACATATTCCTTGCGAGCAATAAATCGTTTCCAAAACTTTATTCTTACTTTCTTTTCC
>JAHEYX010000336.1 GCA_023251415.1 Chitinophagales bacterium | reverse complement strand
CAGCTTATCGTAATTTTGCGGCTTCAAATCTGATAAGTAAGTGACAATTGATTAGTTGTCACCTATTTTGATTTACTTATTTTGTTTTACTACAACTAAATCACTTCGTTCATGAATCATTTGTATCCGGATCAATTTCAAAATCGCCATATTGGCATTAATGAAGACGCCTTATTTAATATGCTCCAAACTATTGGAGTTAAAAGCTTAGATAAATTAATCGATGAAACAATTCCTTCGAAAATCCGATTAAGGAAGCTCCCAAAAGTCGGCGGAGATGCGCAATCAGAAATGGAGTATTTACGTGAATTAAAGGAATTAGCCGGCCAAAATAAATTATTCAAAAACTATATCGGGTTAGGTTATTACGACACCTTCACGCCGAGTGCTATTTTGCGCAACATCTTTCAAAATCCAGGTTGGTATACGCAATATACCCCGTACCAAGCCGAAATAGCTCAAGGTCGTTTAGAAGCAATGCTGAATTTTCAAACCATGATTGCTGATTTGACCGGCTTACCTGTAGCTAATGCCTCGCTTTTAGATGAAGGAACTGCTGCTGCAGAAGCGATGTTGATGCTTTACAATAACAACACAAACGGTGAATCAAAGAAATTTTTTGTGAGTGAATTGGTATTTCCCCAAACGATAGAAATTCTAAAAACAAGAGGTATTCCTGTTGGTGTTGAATTAGTGATTGGCGATCATGCAACAACTGTTATTGACCAAAGTTTCTTTGGGGCGATGTTGCAATATCCGGGTGAAAATGGTCAAGTAAATGATTATGCTGATTTCATTAGAACAGCACATACAGCGAACGTGAGAACTGTAATGGCATGCGACTTACTAAGTTTAACCCTATTAACACCTCCGGGTGAATTAGGCGCTGATATTGCCTTTGGATCGGCACAACGTTTTGGTGTGCCAATGGGCAACGGTGGTCCTCATGCAGCATTTTTTGCTACCAAAGATGAATACAAACGTGCTATGCCGGGTCGAATCATAGGCGTTTCTATTGATGCCAACGGTAATCAAGCTTTACGTATGGCTTTACAAACACGCGAGCAACATATTCGTCGCGAAAAAGCTACTTCTAATATTTGTACTGCACAAGCCTTATTAGCTATCATGGCCGGTATGTATGGCGTTTATCATGGTCCGGAAGGATTAAGAGGAATGGCTTACCGCATTCATACGTATACAAACATTCTAACAGAAACATTAAAATCATTAGGTTATACCGTATTAACCACCACTTATTTTGATACGATTCAAGTTCAAGTAGATCAACTACTGCCGGAGATTAAATTGTTAGCAGAAAAAGCGAAAATCAACTTCCGTTATGTGAACGCAACAACCATTGGAATTTCATTGGATGAATGTACGGAACAATATGATTTGGAGAACATTTGCAAGCTATTTGCGAAACCGAAAAATCAAAAAGTAAATAAACTGAATTGGAAAAAATGGTTGTTCGATACCAATGCTTATGGCTTCTCGCAAGAATTATTGCGCAAAAGCACTTTCATGGCGCATCCGGTATTTCATAATTACCGCTCTGAATCTTTGTTGATGCGTTATATAAAGTCTTTAGAAAATAAAGATTTATCGCTTACCACCAGTATGATTCCATTAGGAAGCTGCACGATGAAGCTAAATGCGGCCACTGAGTTATTGCCTGTTAGCTGGCCTGAATTTGCTGGCATTCATCCGTTTGCTCCGGTTGATCAAATGAATGGTTATACACAAATGATTCAAACTTTAGAGAAATTTTTATGTGACATTACAGGATTTGCGGCTTGTTCATTACAACCCAATTCCGGTGCACAAGGTGAATACGCAGGATTATTAGTTATTCGTGCTTATCATGAAGCGATGGGAAATAAAAATCGCACAATTGCTTTAATTCCAACTTCTGCACACGGTACCAACCCTGCTTCTGCTGCAATGTGCGGAATGCAGATCGTTGCAGTTAAATGCGATGAAAAAGGAAATATTGATGTAGCTGATTTGAAAGAAAAGGCGCAACAACATGCAGATAATTTAAGCTGCTTAATGGTAACCTATCCTTCTACACATGGCGTGTTTGAAGAAAGTATTATAGAAATTTGTCAAACTATCCATGATTTTGGAGGTTTGGTTTATATGGATGGAGCAAATATGAATGCGCAAGTTGGATTAACCTCTCCGGCCACTATTGGCGCAGACGTAAATCACATCAATTTGCATAAAACATTTGCAATTCCTCACGGCGGTGGTGGTCCCGGTATGGGCCCAATTTGTGTTAACGCGAAATTGGCACCTTATTTACCTAAACACATTTACCAACAAACGGGTGGAACGAACGGCATAACAGCTGTAAGCTCTGCACCATTTGGATCGGCCAGCATTTTATTAATTAGCTATGCTTATATCAAAATGTTAGGCAGTGAAGGAATAACCGCTGCATCTCGTTATGCTATTTTGAATGCGAATTATTTAAAAGCACGTTTAGCGCAACACTATTCTATTTTATATACTGCCGCCAATGGTCGTGTGGCACATGAGTTCATTGTTGATTTTAGACCGTATAAAGCTTTTGGAGTAGAAGTGGAAGATGTTGCTAAGCGCTTGATGGATTATGGTTTCCATGCACCAACGGTTTCCTTCCCTGTTGCTGGTACATTGATGATTGAACCTACAGAAAGTGAAGATATGGGCGAATTGGATCGTTTTTGTGATGCATTAATTGCAATTAAAGAAGAAATAACTAAGGTAGAAAATGGTACTTGGAGCAAAACGGATAATCCGTTAAAGAACGCACCACATACAGCTGCTGTTATTACTGCTGATCATTGGGATCGTACTTATTCTCGTCAGGAAGCAGCTTATCCATTACCTTATTTAACTAAATTGAAATTTTGGCCAAGTGTAGCACGTGTAAATAACACACACGGCGACCGTAATTTAATTTGTACTTGCCCAAGCGTGGAAGAAATGAGTCAACTTACGGCTTAGTTAGTTGTCGTCAAATCTTGATTAAGTGAATTAACAACGTTTCAACCGGAATTCGAATATCGCCAAGTTGCATATCGGGTTCCGGTTTTTCAATTACGGCAATTTGCTTCCACTGTTTTTCTGAAAATAAGGTTACTAATTTTTCTTTTGAAAATAAATTGAAGCCGTAAGGAGTGAATGGATATTGTTTCATTAAATGTTCAGGACGTAAAGCAATGATTAAATGTCCGGTTGGTTTTAATACCCGATAAAAACTAGACAAGACCTGTTCAATAGATTCCCAGAAATAGATGGTATTTATTGTAAATAATAAATCGACAGCATCTGTTGTTAAAGGCAAATGATCGGCAGAGGCTAAAGTAAAAGAAGCGCTACCATTCTGTATAGCGCTATGATTTAAATTTATTGCGGCATCAACCATTTCCTTTGAAAAGTCAAATCCGGCATAGTGAAAACCACGAGCGGTGAGTTGGTTTACATGTGCGCCGTTACCCATTCCAATTTCTACAATAGTTTTTA
>JAHEYX010000335.1 GCA_023251415.1 Chitinophagales bacterium | reverse complement strand
TGTCGACATTAACTGATCGTCAAAAAGATGTAATTAAACTTTATTTTGGAATTGGTGTTGAACATCCAATGAGCTTAGAAGATATCGGCGAAAAATTTGCACTTACTCGTGAGCGTGTACGTCAGATTAAAGATAAAGCCATTAATAAATTACGTGGTACCAGTCGCAGTAAATTATTAAAATCCTATTTAGGCGGTTAATCCCCTGAATCTTATTAAAAAAGCCTGTTATGAAATTCATACCAGGCTTTTTTCTTGTAATACCGTTGCTACTCCACACCAACTTTCAACTTTCGTACTCATGAAAAAATTCCCTTCTACTTTTTTGCTTTTACTCACGCTCATAGCCGCCTGCACGCCTACTGCTGATAAAAATACTACGGAAAAGAGCAGTGAACAAGCGTTGCCAAACACCGCAACCACATCATCCGCTGAACCTGCTGCTTCGGTTACTGCAACACCTGCAATGACAGCACCGAAGGGCACTTTTAGCTATCAAATTATAGCCGGTGAACAGCAAACCTTTGGGTATGATATTTATTCCGATGGCAAGTTATTTATTCATCAACCGAATATTCCCGGACTGCCCGGAAACAATGGATTTAAAACGAAAGCGCTTGCCGAAAGCATTGCACAATTGGTAATTAAAAAAATAACGAATGGTGAAATGCCACCTACTGTTAGTGTAAATGAATTGAAGAAAGCCGGAGTAGCTTTATAAGCACTATGCTTCATTGACTTTTACCAAATCCGCTATTTGCTTTGCTTTAATGCGTAGCGCATTTATATCCGCATTAAGCTCATCGTAAACCAACGCAACCCCCATTCTACGATACGGACGTGTGACCGGTTTGCCAAACAGTTTAACGTCGCTTTTTTCATGTTTCAAAGCTGCTTCCAGTCCTGTAAAAACCGGAGTTGTTGTTGAGCTATCCTGTGCAAGAATAACCGCACTCACGCCCGATTTTAATTGATCTATAGTTGGTATGGGCAAGCCTAATATAGCACGGGTATGCAATTCAAATTCATTTAAATTTTGTGTACCGGCCAACGTAACCATACCGGTATCATGCGGACGAGGAGAGAGTTCACTGAAATAAACACCTTTGTTGGTTAGAAAAAATTCAACTCCCCAAATACCAGCGCCACTTAAGGCTTGCGTAACTTTAGCCGCCATTTCTTGTGCTGCATTTAAGTCATCACTGCTGATGTTACACGGCTGCCAACTCTCTTGATAATCGCCACGTTCTTGCCGATGCCCGATTGGTGGAGCAAACAGCACCGGGCCATTTTTTTGTGTAACTGTTAATAAGGTAATTTCAGATTCAAATGGAATAAATTCCTCCACAATTACTTCCATCAGATCGCCACGACTGCCGCTGCAAGCATAGTTCCAGCTTTTTTCTATGGCGGCTTCTTCACGAATTACCGATTGTCCTTTACCGCTGCTGCTCATTAATGGTTTCACTACGCAAGGAATACCGATGGTTTTTACTGCTGCTTCAAATTCGTTCAAATTAGTGGCGTAGCGGTAATTTGCGGTACGCAAGCCTAATTCCTTTGCTGCTAAATCGCGAATAAGTTTTCTATTCATCGTGTAATTGGCAGCTCTGGCACTAGGTACTACTTGAATCCCTTTTTCTTCATAAGCATAGAAACGTTCTGTACGAATAGCTTCTACTTCGGGCACAATGATATCCGGTTGATGCTTTGCAATTACCGCATCTAATTGCGTGCCGTCTAACATGTCAATAATTTCAAATGCGTCGGCTACTTGCATGGCAGGAGCATTTGCATAATTATCTACAGCTATTACGTATTGGCCAAGGCGTTTGAGTGCAATAACGACTTCTTTACCTAATTCGCCGCTTCCGAGTAAAACTATTTTCTTTTGCATAACAGGTGGATTGAACGGCGAAATTAGAAATAAAACGGCTGTTGCTGAAATGAAAAAAGCCCTGTCAACAAAATAAGTGACAGGGCTTTCGATTGGGCAAGTAGAAATTTATTCTACCACTAATTTTTGGCTAGTGATTGCGCCATCTTTAGCTTGCAAATTCAATACGTAAATTCCTTTTGCTAAACCATTCAAATCAATAACATTTGAAGTTAAAACTTGGTTTAACACAACGGTTCCGTTCAATGCATAACATTTAACCACTAAGCCATTTGCTGCTGCATTGCTGCAATTTAAATAACAAACTTGGCTAGTTGGATTTGGATAAACTGAAATAATTTTTGTAGTACCAATAGCTTCAACGGCAGAACCGGTATTTTCAGTTAATACTTGAGTGGTATTAAAGATACTATCACCTGATTCGCTACCGTTACCATTTGCACGATTAACAACAGCATAAATGGTTACAGTGCCTGTACCTGCAACCGGAGCGGTCCAACCAAATGACCATGATTTTGATGTTCCGATGGTACCACTGAAGGTATGCGTCATATAACCGCTTTTATTTTGGCAACCGGTACCTGAAGTAAAGTTACCTTCTTTAACACCGGATGCATTTTCAACGATTGCGTCGAAACCGGCTGTATTACCATGGTTCATGGCATTAATGGTAATGGTATACGATTGTCCTCCGGTATAAGAAGTAACAATATTGTTAGCAGCATCTTTCATTACAATAGTACCTGCAGGAGCTGTAAAATCAGGATGAGAATCATGACAACCGCCATTCGTACAAGTATTATTTCCACCTAATGGATCATTCGCATAACCGGCTTTACCGTTTGAATCAGATAGTACATGATTGTTTGATGCGTCATATATCAATACAGCGCAAATAACAAGAGACAAAGTGAGTGTAAGTTTTTTTAACATATTGGTTTGTTTTTTTTGATGCACTAAGGTAATGAATTTTAAGAAATAAAAAAGCCCTTCGTTTTGCGAAGGGCTTCAAATTCAGATTATTAGTCTGTCTATTTAGGTTTTCGAGCTTGAGCATCAACCACCGCAATAGTAACCATATTTACGATATCACGAACCGAGCTGCCTAAATGCAGGATATGTACCGGTTTATTTAAACCCAATAGAATTGGACCGATTGCTTCGGCATTTTGGCTTAATGTAGCGGCTAAATTATAAGCAATATTACCGGAGGCTAATGAAGGGAAAATAAGCACATTGGGAGCTCCATTGGCTAAGTCGGTAAAAGGATAATTGTCTTTTAGTACATCGGCATTGAATGCAATATTTGCTTGTAATTCGCCATCAACAACCATATCCGGGTGACGTTCTTTTAAGATCATTACAGCTTTTTGCATTTTTACCGAATCTTCACCGGTAGCGCTACCAAAGTTGGAATAACTTAAAAATGCAACGCGAGGTACAATATTAAATGCAGATACGGCACGACAGGTTAATTCGGCTATTTCAACTAATTCATCAACTGTAGGATTAAAATTCACAGTGGTATCGGCAAAGAATAATGGTCCTCTTTGCGTGATGAGCATATACATACCGGCAATTTTATGCACTTTAGGATGCGTACCGATGATTTGTAAAGCCGGACGA
>JAHEYX010000041.1:11738-14104 GCA_023251415.1 Chitinophagales bacterium | reverse complement strand
CGGATTTTGCTGCAACAAATCATATTGCCCTTTGAAATACAAACCATTAAAATTTAATCCGGCACCTACCAAAAAGGAAGGATAAAAAACGGTAGGCTGAATAACATGCTGATTTAATTCACTGATGGTTGATTTATAAGAATTCAGCTCTAAATCAGCGGCTCCGAAAATAAAATCATTGACACTGTATGACCCAAACAAGCCTCCACCCAATATTCTAGAAGTACTGGTATAACTTAAATTAGTATTCGGATCAATGCCTTTTCCATTGTAGTATACATAGTTAAATGAAACGCCTCCGATGATTTTTTTCGTAAAGCGATAACCCACTTTAGGTTCCAATTGAATAATAATCGGATTAATGGTTAAGCCAATAATTGGACTTATGACCAATTTATGCGGATCAAAACCTTTCTTTTCTTCCGGATTATCAGCATCGGTTTCGTCGGCAGCTTTCGAACTACTCGGTTCTGCTTGAGTGGTACTGGTTTGTTCCGGTGTTTTCTTTACCTTTTTTTGATTTTTATCATATTGCGCCGAAGCTGTTTTCGCAAACAATCCCAAAGCAATCAATAAAAAAAGCACTATTTTTTTCATCAGCTGGTAATTTATGACTTGTAAAGTTAAACTATTTTTCCATTTAGACGGTCTGTAAACAACTTTTTAAGCATTTAAGTTTAAGGTGTCGGTTAATTCCGTTAAAATAACGATAAACACACGGGCAATTGATAAAAAGTAATTATTTAGGCATTTATTGAAAATTTCAATTGGATTTCGTTTCTTTAGCAACATTAAAAAATTACAATCACTAATGGCAAATCTCTTTCGTACTAAAAATGTTCATGATTTATTGGCCGAGTCGCAAGAAACAGAACATGGTTTAAAGCGTTCTTTAGGTTCAATGGCCCTTGTGGCTTTAGGTATCGGGGCTATTATTGGCGCCGGTTTATTTGTTCGTACGGCAGCGGCGGCAGGTAATCACGCCGGTCCTGCAGTTATTATTTCTTTTTTAATTGCCGGTTTAGGCTGTGCATTCGCAGGTTTATGTTATGCCGAATTCGCTTCCATGATTCCTATAGCCGGAAGTGCCTATACATATTCTTATGCCACAATGGGCGAATTTGTTGCTTGGATAATTGGTTGGGATTTGGTGTTGGAATATGCCCTGGGCGCCGCCACTGTAGCCATCGCTTGGAGCGAATACTTAAATAAATTATGTACCGATGTTTTCGGCTTCACCATACCCTATGAATGGTGCCATTCGCCGTTTCAAACCGGGCCGGGTGGCGAACATGCCTTCTTTAATGTACCGGCTTTGTTCATCATTTTACTTTTGTCCTTAGTGCTTATTCGCGGTACCAAAGAATCGGCGCTTATCAATAACATCATCGTTACGGTTAAAGTAGCTATTGTTATGATTTTCATTTTCGTGGGTTGGAAATTTATCAATCCGGTAAATCACGCTCCTTTTATTCCTGAAAACACCGGTAGCTTTGGTAAATTCGGTTGGTCTGGGATTTTAAGCGGTGCCGGTATCGTGTTCTTTGCTTTCATCGGTTTCGATGCGGTTTCAACAGCAGCACAAGAAGCTAAAAATCCGCAAAAAGGTATGCCTATTGGTATTTTGGTGTCATTGGCCATTTGTACCGCTTTATACGTCTTATTTGCTTATGTACTAACAGGGGTAGCCAGTTACAAAGATTTTGGTGTTGGTGGTGCCGGACATGAAGCTTCTGTTGCTTATGCTATTTCACATTACATGGCCGGATACAGTTGGTTAAGCACCATGGTAACTGTTGCCATCTTAGCAGGATTCTCTTCGGTTATTTTAGTGTTGTTAATGGGTCAATCACGAGTATTCTACTCCATGAGTAATGATGGTTTATTACCTAAAGTATTCTCTGAATTGCATCCTAAATTTAAAACACCTGCTAAATCAAATTTATTACTGTTTGTTTTTGTAGGATTTTTTGCTGCATTAATTCCGGGTGATGTAGTTGGTGATATGACCAGCATCGGAACCTTATTTGCCTTCGTTTTAGTGTGTATTGGTGTGTTGGTGATGCGTGTGAAGATGCCTGATTTCCCTCGTCCGTTTAAAACACCTTTAGTACCAGTAGTACCAATTTTAGGTGTATTGGTTTGCCTTGCCATGATTTTAGGTTTGGGTTGGGAAAACTGGGCTCGATTGATTGTTTGGTTGGCTATCGGCTTTGCCATTTATTTTGGATACAGTTACAATAATAGCAAGCTGAATAAAAACAAAACCCCACTAGACCGTTGAAAAAATTAAACCTCCTCGATGCCACATTAATCGTTTCCGGTTCAATGATTGGCTCCGGTATTTTTTTAGTAAGTGCTGATAT
>JAHEYX010000041.1:0-11728 GCA_023251415.1 Chitinophagales bacterium | reverse complement strand
TGGCTATTGTTGCTGTGGATCATTTCCGGAGCAATGACTATGCTGGCTGCCTTAAGTTATGGTGAATTGGCCGGTATGATGCCAAAAGCAGGTGGACAGTATATTTATCTCAAAGAATCGTTCAACGATTTTGTTGCATTTCTTTACGGTTGGACGTTATTCGTCGTAATCCAATGCGGCAGTATCGCAGCTATTGCAGTGGCTTTTGCAAAATTTGCCAGTGTATTAATGCCTTCATTAGGCGAAAGCAATATACTTATACCTATTACCGATTCCTTTAACATCAATGCCGCTCAATTAACCGGTATAGGTTCTATTTTAGTTTTAACCTTATTGAACAGAGCCGGAATGCAGTATGGCAAAATCATTAATCTGTTTTTTAACAGTACTAAATTGATAGCGCTTTTTGGAATAATTGTGCTCGGAATTTTTGTGTTTGGCAAAACGGAAATCTGGAAAATGAACTGGGCTGATGCCTGGCATGCCGCTTCTTATAATTGGGATAAAACAACACAAACCCTTTCTATTAATGAACTCGGTGGATTAGGATTGATCAGTGCCTTAGGAATAGGACTTGTTGGCTCCTTGTTTAGCAGCGATGCTTGGAACAATGTAACCTTTATTGCCGGTGATATCGACCAACCTAAACGCAATATTCCCATGAGTTTGTTTTTGGGAACAGCAATCGTTAGTGGCTTGTATTTATTGGCGAATGTTGCTTATTTGTTTTTATTACCCATACATGGTACCCCTGAAAGTGCTGATACTTTAAAAGCCGGAATTCAATTTGCCGCCAATGACCGTGTAGGTGTGGCTGCTGCCATGCAAATTTTCGGCAATACCGCGGTTATACTAATGGCTGTATTGATCATGGTATCTACCTTTGGTTGTAATAACGGTATCATCTTATCATCCGTTCGTGTGTATCAAGAAATGGCTAAAGACGGCTTGTTCTTCGAAAAAATGAAATTTAATAATAAGAATGGTGTTCCGGGTTTTGCGTTATGGGTTCAATTCATTTGGGCTTCGCTTCTTTGTTTGTCGGGTAAATACGGCGATTTACTTGATTATGTGATGTTCGCAGTAATACTATTCTATATTCTTACCCTTATTGGTTTGTTTATTCTTAGAGTTAAACGTCCGGATGCCGAACGTCCGTATAAAGCGTTTGGTTATCCTATCTTACCTGCACTTTACATACTTTTAGCAAGTGGATTTTGTATCAACTTATTGTGCTTTAAACCTATTTATGCTGTTGGAAGTTTAAGTATCGTTGTATTAGGTGTACCGGTTTATTATTTGTGGCAAGCCTTAAATAAACGATCTTCAAAAGCTTAATCACTTTGCTCATACAATAAGATAAGTCCTTTTGCTAATTCAGCCAAATAAAAAACGGCGACCCTTTTTTAAGGATCGCCGTTTTTGTTTATCCGCTTAATAAGCTTACTGACGGGTAACTTTTAAAGTACTGGTAGTTCCATTAATGGTTACTTTCAACAAGTAAACACCACTGGCTACATTGGTTAAATTTAAAGGCACATTTTGCATACCTGAATTTAATGCATAAGTTTTAGCTGTGAGCAAAGTACCTGCTAGGTCATACAATTCAAAAGTAGCATTTGCAGCTTCCTTCAAATTCACTAAAACATTAGTTTGATCAGCGGCAGGATTAGGATATACTTGAATGGCATCCGGAGTAATGTTTGGAGTATTGATACCAATAAATTCAGCATAACCATTAGCTACAGCTTCAGAAATGGAAGTAGTTGAAGCATTATCAATTTTACCTGATGGGTCGATTAACAAGCCAACAATATCAATTTTATTGGCATGCCAAGAAGTTCCAACATTAAAAGTGAAATGATGAACAAAACTCTGGCCGCTGCTCATAGAAGCACCATAAGCATTTTGAACGCCACCCCAGCCTGGAGCAATAGCACGTGCAACGTGATCATAACGCATTTGACTTGCCGGAACCGGATTTGGTTTGGTTTCGAAACCGCCCATCACACCGTTACCTCCACCTGCATAAGCATTTGCTTGATTATAAGAAGAGCCGGTACCTTTTACACTGTCTTCCGTTAACACACAAGCTAAGGCATAGTTACCGCTGGCATTTTGTTGGAAATTGGTAGTAATTGAAACATCTAATTTGCCGCTGCTTGCATCATAATGCGCACCATTCAACAAAATGGCTTTAGGAGCCACCACTACACGGGCTAAAAAATCAGGCTCCATGATGGAAGGGTCTTTTGCAGCACCACGATCAACCAAAGCAGACGGATACCCGGTTATGTTCAATCCCATTACGGAATCATAAGGTACAACTGTCATAGGATCATTGTTATGAACCGCAATTCCTTTAAAATAACCCGGATATTTGTTGCTCATCAAATCCATAAAAACAGCACCGCGTGGGCACCATTGACACCATGTTCCTGTACCTTCTTCAGCCACCACAATTTTACCGGGAGCAGGAGTAGTAGGAGTTACAGTAAATACTTTAGAATCGTTTGTTGCATCATTATCTGTTGCGTTGCCGTTAACATTTGAAATGGTAGCAGTAAAAGTATTTAATCCGGCAGCTAATACTAATGGTGTAGTGAAATTAACGGTATAAGCAGCTAAGGAAGCAATATTCACTCCGGTAACCGATTGTATATGGTTGGTTCCATTTTGATTGACGTTGATATCAAAAGAAGTGATGGCTGTTGTACCTAAATTACGTACTTGTAAAGTAGGGGTGCGTGATTGACCAACCAAACCATTACCAACACCAAGAACAACAACGGCTCCATCTAAGGTAGTTGGAGTAGCCGGCACGTAATTATAAGAAACATCATCTACCCAAAAACTATTCGTATTATCAGAAGCATACATATCGATAGACGCTACTTGGAATCCGCTGTTCATAAAGGTTCCGATAGAAGTGCCGTTAACTTTTACATCCCAAACATTGGTACTTAAATTCATATCGATGCTCAATTCAAACCAGGTATTTGTTGGATAAGAGCCTGTCAATAAAATATTGGTTGCGTCGTCAAAACTGATGGTACCATTGGCTTGCATAAAGCAGTTCAAAGCCCAGGTTTGACCAGGGGTATTGGTAGCTTGAAAATTAAAGTACGCCATTTTTCCGGAAGCTACTTTAAACCAAGAGGTATACGTAAATTGACCGGTATTGAATGGGCCACCAAATGGCAATACAATATCAGATGGACCGCCACTGGTGGAAGTGGAGGTAAAGTACAAGCAGTTATTACCACTGTGTGCACCGGTACCGCTAACGTTAATATCATCGGTTCCGCCTTGGGTTCCGCTCCAGGTAGTCCAATCAGGCGACTGAGGGCCTAATGCTGTACCGGCGGTGTAGGTATCAAAATTATCAGAAAAAGTTTGTGCCTGAGCAATCGTAAAGAAGAGGCATCCAAGTAAAAAAGAGAGGCTTATTTTTTTCATTTCTTATTGGTTTTAGTTTCGCAAAATAAGTTTTTTCCGTTAAAGTTTCACCATTATGCCCCCTTTAGGGCAGATTTCGTTACCTTTGCACTCAATTTTTTATTTAATATGAACACAGTAGCAATTGTGGGGAGACCCAATGTAGGCAAATCCACCTTATTTAATCGGATCACCGGCAGCCGTAAGGCTATCGTTGATGACGTAAGCGGCGTAACCCGCGACCGTATTTATGGCGAGGTAGAATGGAACGGTATGACCTTTAACTTAATCGATACCGGAGGATATGTTAAACACACCGATGATATTTTCGAAAAAGAAATCAAAAAACAAGTACAATTAGCCATTGATGAGGCTCAATTGATTTTGTTTATGCAAGATGTAACAACCGGAATTACCAGTTTGGATGATGAAGTGGCTGATTTGTTGCGCCGCAGTAAAAAACCGGTGATAGTAGTAGTCAATAAAGTTGATAATTACGACCGTGAATTAGCGGCAGCTGAGTTTTACAGCCTAGGCTTTGAACAAGTATTTACCATCAGTAGTTTGAGCGGAACAGGCTCCGGTGAATTATTAAGCGCCGTTACGGATTTATTGGATAAAGATGCCCCAAATGAAGATGGAACCGAACAATTACCCAAATTTACTTTATTGGGACGTCCGAATGTTGGTAAATCTTCGCTGATGAATGCCTTATTAGGAACTGAACGTACCATAGTTAGTGATGTTGCCGGTACAACCCGCGATTCGATTCATACCCGCTATAACCTGTTTGGAAAAGACTGTATTTTGATTGACACGGCCGGTATTCGCAAAAAGAAAAATGTGCACGAAGACCTCGAATTTTACTCGGTTATACGTTCTATTAAAGCCATTGATGAATCTGATGTGTGTATGATGATGATCGATGCCACACAAGGCATGGAAGCACAAGATTTACAAATTATCAGTCAAATCGAACGCAAAAAGAAAGGCTTGGTAATTTTGGTGAACAAATGGGATTTAATACCGAAAGAAACCAATACCCTTAAGCAAGTAGAAGAAACCATACGCGAAAAGATTGCGCCGTTTGTGGATGTGCCTATTTTGTTCATTTCTGCCAAGGATAAAACCCGTATTGCACGTATTATCGATACTTGTATGCAAGTTTACGAGAATAAAAACCGTAAAATCACTACTTCTAAACTAAACGAAGTTATAAAAGAAGCCGTTGATGCTACCCAACCACCGGCACACCGCGGACATTTGATCAAAGTGAAGTATGCAACCCAATTACCTGCACAAATACCTACTTTTGCTTTATTCTGTAACCATCCGAAAGAAATTAAGGAACCGTACAAGAATTATTTGGAAAACAAGATTAGAGCAGCATTTCCATTAAGCGGTACCCAAATTAATTTGTTTTTCAGAGAGAAATAAAAATCAGCAAAAAGGCTTGCATTTTAAAAAGAAAGCGCTACCTTTGCCGCCGAATTATAATTCATTAACAAAACAAAACTATTATCAACCAACATGAAAAAATTATCTTTCTTACTTGTTGCTGGTGCTATGATTTCTTTCGTAGCTTGTAACTCTGCTAAAACAGAAGGCGGTGCAGAAAACGCTGATTCTACTAAAAATGCAATGACTAACGAAGCTGCTGCAATGGTAGATACAACTAAAAAAGCAGACACAACTGCTGCTGCAACTCCAGCAAAAGCTGAAGAGAAAAAAGAAGAAACTAAAAAATAATTAGTTTTAGAAATTATTACTCTTTGCAAAGAGAAAACACCCAATCGGATCCGGTTGGGTGTTTTTTTTTTAGCCTAGTCCCAACTCATAATTTTAGGCTTAGTTAACCGCTTTACACTTCTTTCTGTTATCTTTGCCCACTCCATGAGCTTTATTTTTAAGCATAGTAGTATTCAACTCGACCAACTCAGTGATTTAGAATTGGTGCGGCAGTATAAGCATTCCGGAGAGCAATCCTATTTCATTTCGCTCTATCAGCGCTATACCCACTTAATTTACAGCGTTTGCTTAAAATACCTGAAACAGCACGAATTAGCCCAAGATGCCGTGATGGAGATTTTTGAAAAGTTACTAACCGATTTACAAAAACACGAAATCCAACATTTCAAATCGTGGTTGTACCAAGTGGCTAAAAACCACTGTTTAATGCAACTGCGTAAAAAACAAAACCAAACCGTCGCTATAGACAAAGTTGAACCTGTTAAAGCAAATCTTGTGGAAACCACTCCGGAAATGCATCTTGTTAAAGATGATACCACGATTGAAAAAGAATTGCTATGGGCTTTGGAACAATTGAACGACGAACAAAAACTTTGTGTGCGCTTATTCTATTTGCAACATAAAAGTTATCAAGAAATTGCCGATTCCAGCGGTTTCACCCTTAATCAAGTGAAAAGTTATATTCAGAATGGTAAACGAAATCTAAAAGGATTGCTCGAAAAAAAGCTCCCGAATCAACATGACTGACCTTTTGAAAAATATCATTGATGACTCCGGCGAATGCCTGAGTGAAGAACAACTCAAGGGGTATGTACAAGGTTTGCTTACTCCTCTTGAAGTGCAACAAGCCGAACTGCATCTGGCCGATTGTGAGTTGTGCAGCGATGCCGTTGACGGTTTAAAAAGCAGTGGTTCTGCCGCTCAATTACACACCGACGTGAGTCGCATCAATCGCCGAATCGAGAAAAAATACAAACATAAACGTTTGGTTATTTTTTATTCACCATGGAAAATAATTGGCGTTGCTGCTAGTGTTGTGGCTATAATCTTGGGTATCGGTGTTTACTTTAATCTCTTTGTCAATACGCGTTTGCAAGTTGTTGCCGATCGTCTCGAAAATTTGAAAGATCAAATTACCTCTATTGGTAATAAATCCACTTCGTCTAAAGATACCTTAACCATCATCACGCAAAAAAACAGAACCGAAACTGACGCTAACGTGCCTGCAGATGCATATGATACTTCGCCTTTAGCCGATATGTCGACCAATTCCGCTGCAAACGATTCACTTCCCGTTACAGATAATGCCCTTGCTGATAATTCAAAATTAGAAGACTTGTCGAGTACTATAGGAAATGCATCAAACCCTACAGTTACCGATAAAGCTTTGGCGCAGGAAGAGGTTAAGCCTACTGCCTTTGCTCCGGCAACTACTGATGCAAAAAAAGAAGTTAAAATTCCAACTACCAAAGACGTAAGCGAAAAAGAGTTTGAAACCGAAAAAGCCAAACAAACCGTTGACGTTTGTACACCTGCATTAAACAGTTACAAGGCGCGTAACTATATACTTACACAACAACAATTGCTTGCCGTTTTAGCGAAAGAACCCGGTAATTTAAAAGCAAAATACTATTTAGGGCTCGCCTATTTTATGCAAGAAAAATACATCGATGCCATTAAACAATTCGATCAAATTATGTTGCAAAGTAATGAGCAGTATTATGAAGAAGCTCGCTTTCAGAAAGCACTAGCGCATATAAAAATCGATGATGCATTAACGGCTAAAGCTATTTTTCAGCAAATCATAGCGGAAGAGTCGCCTTATAAAGCAAAGGCCGAATCTTATTTGAAAGAGTTAAAATAATACCTGCGAGCACCACTTGCTCCATCTATAATTTCCATTCCCTTTCCTGAACCAAGCACCGGAGTGCACAGTTGAAGTAAACTGCATGCTATAGTATTGACTATCAATACATAAATTCATTTTATAATGGGTTGTTTTACCTTTGGTTTAATTATTTTATTAATTTATTGGGAAAATTAAGTGAATAACAATACTTTTAGTAAAACAAACCACTAAAAACCACTCCCCCCATGTCGAATTTTAATACCGATATAGCTCAATTAAGGGGAGCTATACTAAGTCCGTCTACTCGGCCTGATATAATTTATTATGTTTGCTTTTTAGATGTGCCAAGAGGCTTTAAACCGAATGGTAAATTCAGTCTCGTTTCACAAGAAGCGGACAGTGCTGTAATCGTTTATGACTATTCCGGTGATGATTTACCGGTAGATCGTGGCGACTCATTTGAAACAATTGCATTACCAGTATACACTTTACAGGGCGGTACGCTTGCTACACAAGTTGAAATCAATTGCAGCAATACCAACGCTAGAACGAAACGCGGTGCAAGCGGTACCATTAGCGGTTTGAATCGCATTAAACCACCTATCGTTTCTAAAATTAACAAAGCCGATGTCACCCTTACTACCTTGGTATTAGAATCTCGATCCAGTCTCAATTATTATTTCGTGGTGTTGATGGCTTATACCGGTGCCGGACAAGCTATGCAAGGCAACACTACCACCGGAGGCTATTCGAATGAAGCAGGAATATCCGTTGATGCTTCCAGCGCTGATTGTTTAGTGTGTACCTTAAAACCAAAAGAATCGCAAGATAAAGGTGTAGTTGCCATTGGCATTCACCACTCAAGTTACGGTCAGTTTAATTCAGCTTATTCGGCTATACCGAATACAGTTAACCCGCAAGAGCCTGATGTATACGGGCCAACTGAAGCCATCTCCTATGCTATTGATACCCTAAACTGCTTTTAATTATTTTAAACCTTTTATATGATAACTACCAACAACCCATCAGGTGTTAATTTGCGCGGCGTACTTATCAATCCGGCAAATCAACCATCCATCAACTATTATTTATGCTTAATCGATTTACCGAAAGATATGAAAGTAGGTGAATTTGAAGCACTTCCTCCACAATCGACAAATGAGCAAGCGGTTCGTTACAAATACCATGGCATTCTACCGGCTGAGGCAGGAACAGCGTTTGAAACACATGCACTTCCAATATACACGTATCAAGGTTTTCCAGTTTCCGAAGAATTAATTGTGATAGATGATAACCAAAAAATATTGAAGATTGATGTTGGAGCACGCGGATTAAATCGTATTAAACCTCCTATAGTGGGGCATATTGATCCGGATGAAGTGAAGTGTACTTCGTTTGCAGTTGAAAGCCGCACGCAACAAGGACGTTACTTTATTGTTACGATGGCTTTTGGTGGTTCCGGTGTAATACCATTGCGCGATAATCACGGCTTTGACCGCAATGCCGATTTGGCTGTTGCAGCGCTTGAAAAAAGGCAGTTAAGCTTAACCTTACGTTTGATTGAAACCAGACACACCGAAGAAATTTGCATTGGTGTTGTTACTTCCGATGAAATCGATGAGTTTCGCAGTGTTTATGCCAGAATTCCATTATTAGATGCACCGGATGAATACCGCGATGGGCCTGTATCTGAAATTAGTTATACCATGCCCGCTATACCACCACTTTAATTCATTAAATTTCGTTGGTTTGTTCAGGCATCTACTTTTACTACTGTTTATTCTTCAAGCAATACCGCTAGTGCTTGCAGCTCAAGTTGCTGACACTGCTTTGGTGAATCGGTTGATTGACCGTTCTAAGCAATTGCAGCGCGTTAATCAAGATTCTTCTTTTTTATTGGCCCAACAAGGTATAAAAATTGCGCGCTCTTTAAATTATAAAAAAGGAATTGCATCCTGTGAAATGCGCATTGGTTCTATATATTATACTTCCGGCGCTTTCGATTCTGCCTTGTACTTTATTCAAGATGCACTAGACATCAGAACTAACCTGCACGACTTGATTGGTGCCAGTGGTGCACAAATTATGATGAGTTATATTTACCAATCCACCGGCAAACAAGAATTAGCTTTTAAAGCCCTGTATGAGGCTTTGCGATTAAGTAAAGAAGGACGCGATTCAATTAATCAAGTTCAAACCTATGTCACCATTGGCAATTTAAAGTTCGATTACGGCGAAAAAAAAGAAGCCTTAGAAAATTATACCGCCGCTGCAAAATTAGCCGAAGCCATGCATTATACCGATGGAATTGTTTTGGCCTATGATGGTATTGGACATTACTATTCCCTGGTTCCGGATTTTATGCTGGCCTTGGTTTATTTTCAACAAATTGATTCTTTAACCTTACGTAACGGTGATGTGGTTTCTAATGCGCAAAACAAAAGCAATATCGGCTTTTGTTACGAAAATTTGAACCGTTATCAATTGGCTAAAATCTATTATATACAAGCAATCAACGCATGCCAACAATTAGACATGTCGCCTGATTTAGCAACGGGGTACAACAGTTTAGGCGGCTTATATGTATTGCTTAATAAAGGTGATAGTGCTATTTATTTTCTGAGTAAATCCTTACAAATTGGCACAGCGCTGCATGAATTAAATACCATAGCCCGATCGTATGAATTATTAGCAAAAAGCTATGCCTTGCAAAAGAAATACGATAAAGCATTTTACTACCAAACCTGTTTTACAAACTTAAAAGATTCGATTTTAAATAATGAAAAGGTGAAACAAATTGCAGAAATGCAAACCAAGTATGAAACCGTAAAAAAGGAAAAAGAAATTGAATTGTTAAACGAACAGAACCACAGTAAAGCAATTCAACGCAATTTGTTTATTGTTGCTTTGGTATTGATGATTTTATTGGGAGGTGTTATTTACAATCGTTATTTATTAAAGAAAAAATCGAATGCCGCTTTGTTAGATGCTATGCAAGAATTGAAAGCGACCCAACAACAATTGGTATTGAGTGAAAAGCGTGCAACCTATGCTGCCATTGCAACTCGTGTAGCTCATGAAGTATTAAATCCGTTAAATTTCGTAAATAACTTTTCGCAAATAGCAGCAGAATTAGTGGTAGAAGTTGAAAAAGCAAGTCCGGAAGAACAAGCCGAATTGCTTGAATTATTAAAAGCCAATGTGCTTAAAATACATGGACACGGTAAGCGCGCTGAAGAAATTGTAAAAGTGTTATTAGCACATACCCGCAGCGGAACTACCCAAGAATTTTTTGAAAACAAAGAATCGAAAAACACACCAACCGCTTAGTCGAATGACTGGTTGTTTTCTTTGGATTTGGTTAAGATTTTTTCGTATTCACTTGGCGTGATATCACTGAAGAAGAAGTTAATCGGATCAATTTGAGTTCCGTTTTTAATAACTTCATAATGGCAATGTGGGCCGGTTGATTTTCCGGTACTTCCTACATAACCTATCACATCACCACGTTTAACTTTTTGACCTACACTTGCTTTCAAACGACTCATGTGACCATACAAGGTTTGGTAACCATATCCGTGATTAATTACTACGTGCATTCCGTAACCGCTGTTATCGAAAGTGGCCAAAGTAACTACACCATCGCCGGTAGCATAAATGGGTGTACCTGTACTGGCCGTGAAATCTAATCCACTGTGGAATTTCATGATTTTGTAAATCGGATCGATACGATAACCAAAGCCGGAAGCAATAAAGGCTAAACGTTTATTAGATATGGGTTGTATCGCAGGAATACAACGCAACATTTGAGTTTTGTTTTTTATTAATTTATTGATTTCATCAAACGATTTGGATTGGATATACAACTGACGACTCAACTTATTCATGATTTTAGTAGAGTTAATCATCATTTCACTATTGTCATACCCTTCCAAATCGGAATATAAATTGGCGCCGCCGAAACCACCTTCACGTTGAGCCGGATCGATACGATTGGCTTCAAAAATAACACGATAGGTATTGTCGTCACGTTCTTGTATATCTTTTAGTACCGCTTCCATTTTTTGAAGGCGACGGTTTAATAAGGCATATTGTGCACGTGTTTTTCCCAAATCACGTTTCAATAATTTCTCTTTTGGCGAATCGAGGTATTTATAGGCAAAGATTACGGCTACTACTCCAAACACCAATGCGGCACTTAAAAAACCGAATACACGCAAAGCGAGTGCCCCCCATGAGGTTTTCACTTTCTCATAGCTGAGGGTGTGGGTGTTGTAGAAATATTTAATCTTTTTATTGGCCATACTCTAGCGGGGGAACAAAGCTAATAAATATCCCGCTGAAACACGAAATTTTAACCGATTAAAATCGCCAGTAAAAGTGTTAACAGTTTCTAATTACCGATTGTTATACCTTAATGTGCTTGTTGTTTGTTCCAGATTAAGGATGCGGCCCCTAAAATGGCTGCATCAGCCTCTTTTAATTCGGAAAGCAGCACTTGCACTTTGTTTTTATAAATATGCAGCAAATTGGCTTCCATATAGGCTTTAACCGGATTGCGTAAAATTGCTCCGGCATTAGCCAAACCACCAAATAATACAATGGCTTTGGGGCTGCTAAAGGCTACTGCATCCGCTAATTTTCGACCTAAAATTTCTGCAGCAAAATCAAATGCTTTCAAAGCTAAACCAT
>JAHEYX010000334.1 GCA_023251415.1 Chitinophagales bacterium | reverse complement strand
CACGCCAAAGCCGATAATCCGGAGTTGCTTAAAGCCAAAGAATTGGGTATACCCTTATTCAGTTATCCCGAATTTATCTATGAACATGCTAAAAATAAAACACGGGTGGCTATTGCCGGAAGTCATGGTAAAACCAGCACTACCGCTATGGTCATGCACGTTTTAAAACACGCCAACATTGCTTTTGACTATTTAGTAGGAGCAAAATTAGAGGGGTTTGACTATTCATTACAATTGACCGACGCACCA
Organism: Chitinophagales bacterium; assembly: GCA_023251415.1. Taxonomy (GTDB): domain Bacteria; phylum Bacteroidota; class Bacteroidia; order Chitinophagales; family CAIODY01; genus JAHEYX01. The sequence continues at coordinate 3,302 of JAHEYX010000334.1, read as the reverse complement.
CTAATGATTTTAGAAGCCGATGAATACCCGGATTCAGCCCAAAACAAATTGCCTAAATTTCTCTTTTATAAACCCCACATAGCCAGTATAAGCGGAATTGCATGGGATCATGTGAACGTATTTACCACCTTGGCAGATTATCATTTGCAGTTTAGAAAGTTTATTGACAGTATACTTCCTAACGGCACCTTAATCATTAATGAAGAAGATGAGGTATTGCAAGAGTTGGCTAAAATAACCCCAAGTGGTGTAAAAGTTATTCCGTTCGGGGCGCATCCTAGTGGACATTCCGGTAGTCAAGTAACTTTAACTACGGCTGCAGGTGATGTGCCTTTGCAAATCTTTGGACGACACAACCTCTTTAATTTGAATGCCGCACGCTTAATATGTAATGCTTTAGGAGTAAGTGATGCTCAATTTTATGAAGCAATACAACACTTTAAAGGAGCCGCCAAGCGATTGCAATTAATTCGTACAACACCTAGTAACGAGTTGTACATGGACTTTGCTCATGCACCTTCGAAAGTTAAAGCCACTGTTCAGGCTATGAAAGAACTGCATCCTGATAGAAAATTGGTTGCCGTATTGGAATTGCATACGTACAGTAGTTTAAGTGAGAATTTTATTACCGAGTACAAAGGAAGTCTTGACGAAGCTGATTTTCCTATCGTTTTTTATGATGCACACTCTTTTGAACTGAAACGTTTGCCTGTGATAGCTCCTAATAAAATTGTGCAGGCTTTTGGAAATAATGAAATCAAAACATTTACCAATGCTCAACAAATGGCTACTTATATGAAACGCTTGATTGATCCTGATATGGATATTTTAATGATGAGCAGCGGCAACTACGGCGGATTAAAATTGGATGATTTGGCTACCTTTCTCATCGGTAAATAAACAGAGCGGTAGTACTAACCTATTGCATTGACTACTTTGCAAAAAAGAAGCACGTTCCGGAAATAGCTTTCCTGCGAACGTGCTTACCTGATAAAACAAACCAACTTACGCGAATCTCATGGTATCTTCATAGAAGTTCACTTCACCTGTAGAGATGTTGTGTGTACCACCAGCAATTCCAATTTGACCTGATTCAATTAACTCTTTCAGTATCGGACTTCTTTCCATAATTGCTTTAACGGTACGTTTTACATTAATGGTTGCAACGTTTTCTACAAACTCGGCATTGTTCGAATTGCGATTTTCTTGTGTTTGAGTTTCGTCATCAACGGCCGGTCTGATTTTGGTTAATAACGAAGTTAAATTACCCATTTCAACGTGATCGCAAGCGCCTTTCACCGCGCCGCATTTGGTATGGCCTAATACCACAATTATTTTTGCACCGGCTACTTTACATCCAAACTCCATACTTCCTAAAATATCTTCATTAATGATATTTCCTGCAATACGCACGCTGAAAACATCGCCCAATCCTTGATCAAAAATTAGTTCAGCAGAGGTACGACTGTCGATACAACTTAAGATTACGGCAAATGGATGTTGCCCGTCGGAAGTTTCGTTGGCTTGTTGAAGTAAATTACGGTTAACTTTTAAATTATTAACAAAACGTTTGTTACCGTCTTTCAATAATTCTAAGGCCATTTTAGGCGTAATAGCCGCTTGCATTTCTTTGGTTAAGGTTTTCATTTTAGTTTAGTTTAATTGTTTATGTTAAGTAAAAGCTGTTTGCCGGATGTGGTTGCGGGATTTCTGATTCGTTGAGTAATTGTTTTATATTGATTTCAATGGTGCGGGCAATGGCCGTCATTGCGGTATCGGTTGGTTTGTTTTCAAATGGATCCTGCATATAAGTGGCCGATTTTTCTAATAAGAAAAAGGCAGTAGAAATAGCTACTAATAAAGGTGTTTCGAATAATCCATCTACACGTAAGGCAATGGCAAGTGTAATTACAAACAAGTAAATGATGGCATGCAGAAATACGCGATAAGTAACCGGAAAGGCAGTGGATTTGATTCGCTCAGCTTTGCCCTGTGCGTCACACAAGCGAACCAATGTTTGATCCAGCTGTAATTGGGCCAACAAGTCTAATTGTTTATTTTCTTTCAATTGTTTTAAACTTAAACCGTGCAATTGCAAAAGGGCTAATGGCTTATTGGTATGGCGTTTAATGGATTCGAGCTCATCTGCACTTATTAAATCGGACAAATTAGCTGTAGGGTCTTGTCCGCGAAGCGCTCGCCCTAATGCATAGCACCATGCAATTTGACGAAAAGCCATTTTACGAACGATATCCTCATTTCCGGGAGCCACCAGGCTTTGCAATTGAATGACAAAGCTACGCGAATCATTAACAATAGCGCCCCATACTTTACGGGCCTCCCACCAACGATCATAGGATTGATTTAGTTTAAATGAAAGTAAGATGGAGATAGCCGTTCCGATAAAAGCCGGAATGGTTAAAGGCATTTCGGGTAGCCATTTTTCATAGCGTTCAGTAACTAGCAATACGACGATGGAAACCGCTAATACAAATAGTAAGTTGTATTTGACTTTGTTAAAAATGTAAGCAAGTGGCAGCGGTTTATTGAGTAACATCGGCTTTTTTAATTTTGACGCTTCAAAGATAGTAGTTGTTTTTTAAATGATAGTATTACTATCTTAAATAATTGTAAATATTTTTTTACTAAGTTTGCACACCAATTTGCAGTAAAAATCACTTTGCTATGAAATTACAGTTGCACATCCAAATGAATGAAGCCTTATTCCTGCGCAATCCGGAGGAGTCGGCACTCGGTAAAAACATCTTAAAACACAGCATACAGCTTATTCATAAGACCGGTTTTGAAGCATTTACCTTTAAAAAATTAGCCGAAGAGATCGGTACCACTGAAGCCGGCATTTATCGGTATTTTGAAAACAAACACAAATTATTAGTGTATTTAACCGCTTGGTATTGGGGTTGGTTAGAATTTCAAATTAGCTTTCACACCAATAATATTAAAGACCCCTTTGTGAAACTGAAGCGCGTTATTAAACTGTTAGCAACAGCAGTAGAAGATGATGAACAAACCAATTATATTAATGAAAACTTGTTACATCAAATTATCATTGCAGAAGGTTCAAAAGCCTATTTAACTAAACACGTTGGAGAAGACAACAAACAACACTTTTTTAAACCTTACAAAGACTTGTGCGCTGTTATAGGGAGCATTATTCTTGCATGCAATCCCAAATATAAATACCCCAAGTCGCTTGCTTCAACCATAGTAGAAATGGCTCATTTTCAAAATTTCTTCATGAACCATTTACCCTCACTCACTGATTTCGGTAAATCCAAGGA
>JAHEYX010000333.1 GCA_023251415.1 Chitinophagales bacterium | reverse complement strand
GCAGCTTCCTCTTTACTGGGTTGTGTATAAAACATATACCCAATAAATAAAACGAATATTAAACCAAATCCAATGAGCGTATTCTTATCCATATTTTCTAAAAACGATTTATAAGTGTATTATTTCCATTTTCGGACTGCAAAGAAAGCAGGAATGTGGATTAAAACACAGAAGTAGTGCTAAATTTATTATTCAACTGTTTTTCGTGATAGTCGCAAGCCGCTTTAATAAAGCTCACAAAAAGCGGATGCGGGTTTTCTACCGTACTTTTCAATTCAGGATGAAATTGAACACCAATAAAATAAGGATGATCCAATAATTCAATAATCTCCACCAAATTCTTATCCGGATTGATTCCTGTAGCAATCATACCGGCTTTTTCAAATTGTTCAAAGTACAAATTATTAAATTCATAGCGATGACGATGACGCTCCATGATATCATTGGTATGATAGGCCTTTTGCGCAATAGAATCAGATTTCAGTTTACAAGCATAGGCTCCTAAACGCATGGTTCCGCCCTTTTGGGTGATGTCTTTTTGATCCGACATTATATCAATTACCGGATGTGGCGTTTGTTGATTTACTTCAGTACTGTGTGCATCTTTTAAATGCAATACATTTCTTGCAAATTCAATAGCTGCGCATTGCATTCCAAAACAAATTCCAAAAAACGGAATCTTATTTTCACGAATAAAGCGAATGGCATCGATTTTACCTTCTACTCCCCTGCCCCCAAATCCGGGTGCCACCAGTACCCCGTCCAATTCGCCCAACTTCTCTTTTAAGGTTTCTTCTGTTAAAAACTCAGAGTGTATGGATTCAACAATTACTTTACAATCATTGCTAACACCTGCATGAATAAACGATTCATGTATTGATTTGTAAGCATCTTGCAATTCAACATATTTACCTACTAGACCAATGCGGACTTCCTTTTTAGGGTTTTTTAACCGATTAAGAAACGCTTTCCACTTTTCTAAATCAGGTTCATCGGTTTGCACTAAATTCAGTTTATCTAAAACGGTTCTATCCAATTGCTCACGCAACATTTCCATCGGAACATCATAAATAGTGCTAACATCACGTGCTTCAATAACACTATTCACCGTAACATTGCAAAACAAAGCCAATTTGCGACGCAATTCCATATTCAAGGACATTTCAGTACGACATACTAAAATATCGGGTTGTATCCCGATTTCCAACAAATCCTTTACCGAATGCTGAGTAGGTTTGGTCTTTAATTCTTTGGCCGATTTCAAATATGGGATTAAGGTCAAATGGATAACAATGGCATTGTTGTTTCCCAATTCCCATTTCAATTGACGAATACTTTCAATAAAAGGCAATGATTCAATATCACCAACCGTACCGCCAATTTCTGTAATGATAATTTCATAATCATCAGTCAAGCTTAAGGCTTGCATCCGACGTTTAATTTCGTTGGTAATGTGCGGAATCACTTGAACTGTTTTTCCTAAAAACACCCCTTCACGTTCATGATTAATTACGGTTTGATAAATCTTACCGGTGGTCACATTATTCGCTTGTGAAGTCGGCGTATTTAAAAAACGTTCGTAGTGACCCAGATCCAAATCTGTTTCTGCACCATCATCAGTAACATAACATTCACCGTGCTCATAAGGATTGAGCGTGCCGGGATCAACGTTAATATATGGGTCAAATTTTTGAATGGCTACTTTGAATCCTCTAGCTTGCAAAAGCTTCGCTAAAGATGCAGCAATAATACCTTTTCCTAAGGATGAAGAAACACCTCCCGTAACAAATATATACTTTGTCATAACGGGTGTCAAAAGTAAGGATTAAATTGACTTTTTAAAGGAATGAGGAAAGATTGTTTAAAAATAATTTTTTTATCCGAAAATAAGCTCGCTTTTCTGCTCTAAAGTCAATAAAACTCATTCATTTATAAGCAATAAGTTTAATATAGGCGGTTTACGGATTAAAACCTTCAATTTATATTTTTTGCAAATTATTGTATTGATAGGAATCAGTTCAAATTCCCGATTCCTTTTTTACATTTGCGGTCAATTATGCAAAACATTTCATTTGAAAATACCGCGAATGCCTTTCGTGCCAAAAGTGATAGTGAGTTAAAACAATCACATTTCTTATTTGCGCTAATGAACAACCCTTCTTTAGTTAAAGTTGGTACCTCGTTAGCGACTTTCGGACTAAACCTGCATTTACCTATAAATGGTATCATTAGAGCTACCATATTTAAACAATTTTGTGGTGGGGAATCCCTTAACCAAACCATTCCGGTTATCAAAGCATTAAAAAATGCCCAAGTGGAAAGCATTTTAGATTATGCCGTAGAAGCAAAAGAATCTGAGCAAGAATTTGATCATACCACAGCCGAATTATTGAAGGTAATTGCCTTTGCTGCCCAAAACGCTATTCCATTTATAAGTGTAAAAGTAACTGGTTTAGCACGTTTTGCCTTGTTGGAAAAAATACATGCCAAACAAGCTTTATCCCCTGATGAGCAAGAGGAATTTCGCAGAATTACCGGTCGTTTAAAAAGCATTTGTGACGCCGGTGCTGCCAGCAATGTTGGAATATTAATAGATGCTGAAGAAACCTGGATTCAAGATCCGGTTGATGGCTTGGTTAATAATATGATGATGCTCTACAACAAAGAAAAACCGGTAGTGTACAATACTATTCAACATTACCGTCACGATCGTTTAGCCTATTTGCGTAAATGCATCGAACTAGCGAAGCAAAATAATTTCATTTATGCCATCAAATTAGTACGTGGGGCATATATGGAAAAAGAACGTTTGCGTGCTCAACAAATGAATTATCCCGACCCGATTCAACCTACCAAAGAGGCTTCAGATGCTGATTTTGATGCCGGTGTTGCCGATTGTATCTCCAATATTAATGCTGTTGCTGTATTTATTGCTTCACATAATGAAAAGAGTGCATTGAAAGCAGCCCAATTAATGAGTAATCTAGGAATTGCCGCCAAACACCCGCATATACATTTTTCACAACTGTTTGGAATGAGTGATCACATTACATTTAACCTCAGTGCTGCCGGATACAACGTCTATAAATATTTGCCTTTTGGTCCAATCCGTGATGTGATGCCGTATCTGATTCGTCGTGCTCAAGAAAATACCTCAATTAGCGGTCAAATGAGTCGTGAATTGCGTTTGTTAAAGATTGAAATGCAACGTAGAAAGGGTTAATACAGCTTTATCGCTCATGCATGATAGTAGCTCCCGACTATTGTTTCGGGTAATTCGAGTTTTAATTCTTGAATTAAAGCACTAACCGGCAAGCCCATAACATTGTAATAGCAACCTTCAATCTTGCTTATTCCTATATAACCAATCCATTCCTGTATAGCATAAGAACCCGCTTTATCAAAAGGTTTGTAGTGGTCGATGTAATAATTGATTTGTGCTGCACTCAGTTTTTTAAACCACACTTCCGTTTTTACGCTAAACATCTTTACCAATTGCGGTTTATTACTTTCCATAATGCATACACCGGTTATAACAGTATGCTTATTATC
>JAHEYX010000332.1 GCA_023251415.1 Chitinophagales bacterium | reverse complement strand
TGTAATTGGAAGAATGCTTAGTCCGGATAATTATGTGCAGAGTGGTGCACAAGGATATAATAGGTATACATATGCCAATAACAATCCTTTAAAATATACTGATCCGGACGGAGAGAATCCATTATTAATAGCTGCCGTTGCATATCTTGCATTTACAGACCAAGGTTATGAAATACAAAAATATTTTTTACCTACTGCTTATCATTTTACAATTAATTTTGGTAGTGATACAAGAAATATAGGGGCGGATGCTTCTTTTGGAGTACCAGAATTTTTGCCAGTTTATGCTCGAGCTAATGGAGGATTAGTTTATCATTTTAGGTCACCTGATCATGCTTATGATAATCAATTTGAAAAACGGTATGGTTATGAATTTGGGGCTACATATTCATTCATTGGTTTTAAAAGTAGTGTAAATTATTATGATTTCAGTAATAATAAATTCGATCAGAAAACTAATACATTAACTTTGGGTAATCCATTAATTAACATAAAGTACGAAAATGATCAGATGTTCTTTTTGCCATCAGATGGAGGAGATCGGTATAGAACTGCTGCTATTAGATTAACTGTTGGGCCATTTGAAGCCGGAACAAATTTATATACCGGGGACCCAGGGTTAGCGTCGGCTAATGATTATAAAACAAATATGCATGCAAGACGAAGTGTTAAATTAATAGGGGATATTTTTTTTACATACATAAATTCAAAGGCAGGTGATAATCCTGATGAATTTAGAATGGGTGTAGCGTATGTAGGTATTGGTGGTTTAACTCGTTTAGGAATTAATTCAGAAAGTGTGAGAGATATTGTACAAAACCAATTTGCGCATGATTGGCTATATCCATTATTAAATCATGGTCAACATGTACCGCATTTCGCTATTGATCATACACGAAAAGATCAAATCTATTGGAATTTAGGAACCGGAAATGGTAATTCTTTATGGTAATTAAATTTATAAAAATGTATACAAGATTTTTCAAAACTACTTTATTTTATTTAACTATAATGCTTTTATTTTCTTGCAAAAAGCAGCATTTAGTTATCAGTAAACAAGTTTATTCAGGCTCACAAATGCAAATTAATGGATATTATTATAGTGTTGATCCCCTAACTAATGAATTTGATCACCTTTATTTTTTTTATAAAAATGGAGTAGTCAGAAATAGCCCGGTTAGCTGTACTTCAATAGCAGAATTAGATAACAAAGTAACTGATTTAATTAATTTTCAAGATGATTACCCTGAACATTGGGGTCTATTTACCATTGATGGATATAATATAACTATTGAAACATTTTCTGAAGTACAATCAACCGATTTTGGATTCGGAAATTCCGGTTCTATATTGAATGATAGCACGTTTGAATTAAATCTTCATTATTCGATTAAACATAACAAGAGAAAAAATGACAAAGTTATAACTCCACAAAATAGTTATCATTTTCGCGCTTTCACTCCAAAACCGGATAGTACCAATAAATTTACTAATTAAATGAAGAAATTAAATTATACTATTTTATTAAGTATGCTGCTGTTGTTTGGATGTAGCAAATCCAAGTTTACGCATAAGCTTATTATTATCAATAAATGTAGTGCAAGTATTATTTGTCACTCGGCTGTAACAACATACAATACCAGTAATGGAACCAAATCGACCGTATCCTTCAATGATCCGATTACAATCAATGCAAGTTTCAATTTACGTAATTTTAAAGCAGATAAAGACATTGTCTTAACAGATTATTTCGATAAAATTCAGCTTGAAAAAAGTGGTATTATAAGCTCAAAAGATTTTAGAGCTAGTAATTTTTGGGTAAAAAAAGAAACTGGCTCCAATGAAATTGAATGGACATTGACGGTAGTGGATAATTTATTATAAACAGTTTTTTTTACTGCTAGGTAGCAAGGTATGCATTTGTAAACACTTTTTAAATCTACCTTTGCAAAGAACCAATTAATAACAAATTTAGGCAATGAAATGTATTAGTTAGTTGGGATATTGAATCACTTGAACAACGCTATACTTACACTTCTTTTGGTAAACGCTGTTTAAATTTGATGCCACCACCTAAAATTGAATTAATTATTCAATTGCTCCTTTACTAATTATTTCCCCCTTGTAACCTATTTAAAATACTAAGGTGCTAAACTAAACCTGATTTTTATACCGGCTTTAACGGCTGTAATTGGGAAGCTGGCTGAGGTAGCAGGTATGGTACGACGGTAATCATAAAACAAACGAATATTCAATTTGTTATTAACCACATAATCAATATAAGGCGCAATACCGATGCTCTTCATACCGCGTGTTGGGGTATTCAGGTTTTGATCTAACTTATAATTCATTGTTAAATCATTTCGATAGGTTAAGTCTAAACGGAAACTCAAATCGTTATCCAACTTAACCGTTTTCTTTTTAACCTTAAACGGAAGGGTAGTGCCTTTACGTTTATACCCTCCACCAAAGGTAATTTCTGTTGTGCGTGATTCTGACAGTTGATAATCCACAAAACTCATATTCAAATTACGGCTCATCTTGTAATCAAATTTCGTAGTCACATTATTCTTCCAAGTAATGTCGATGCCTAATAAAGGCGCTAACTGCTCTGTAATACTAATCATTGGCACATTGTAATAACTTACAAAGTTCTTTCCGGTTGTATCAATAAAGATAGGCCAAATGGCACTGTTATTATCCAACGCCAATAAGAAATCAGGAGCTGTGGTAAAGCTGCCTATATTAAAAGTTGAATTATAGGTATGCGTTATGGTAGCTGTAGTAATGTAAGCTTTAACACCCGGTAATTTGTTTAAGCCACTGTAATTCAGACGCCAATTCGGTTTCGGAATAATCTTAAACAACTGATCAACCGGTGTGGTAGCTAATTTCGGATCGGCAGCATAAGTTGATAAGAACGATGGTATTAGCACTGCTTGTGCATAAGGACCATACCCCTTGTAATAATCGGTATGCCCAGGGAAGGTATCTTGGCTGTATGGATTAGCGGTACCTAATGTGGTTGAAATAACTTTACGTTTATTTTCAAACGTTTTAAATAAAGGAGAAACCCCATCTTTATTGGCTTTAATAAAGAATGTATTCAACCCAATAAACGATACACTAAAGCTACCATTCAATATTTTGCTTTGCACATCGTAATAACCTTCTTGTCCCGGATTTGATGGTGTTTGGTATTTGTAATTTTCACTTAAATTTTTAGAGTAAGTACTCATAAAAGTTAAGTCCACTTTCATATCGGTTATTGGTTCAATGGATGCCGTAACATTTAATGTTTTGGTATTCCGTTGCGTAAACGGCGCATTCTGCATAAAGTCTTTTGAAATGGTACTTGTACCACCAAACGTATTTAAAATGCTCGGAGAAGGTTGCAAACCACTAATAAATTCATAACCCGGATAGCGGAAGAAGGTATCCATACCCATGAAGCGGGTACGTTCCATATAACCCGGCAATTGGGTACCGCTTTCCTCCGAATAATTGATGGAAGTACGTTTTAGAGCCATCATTGGTCGTAAGATGTAGTACAAT
>JAHEYX010000331.1:1093-3558 GCA_023251415.1 Chitinophagales bacterium | reverse complement strand
GGCTACCAGTTTTGCGGCAGCAGCAATTATGTATTTGTATTTACCGCGCACCAAAACCAAAAGCCACAGTTTGTTGGAGAAGAAGCCCATGCATTCGGTTTCAGCTTATCAGGATTACACGTATTTGTTTTTTATACTGTTGGTAGCCGTTTATGCCATCTGCTTCTTTCAAATCTTTGCAAGTATACCGCAGTATTTCAGTCGCGATTGCCATTACTCGGAGGATGTGATTGGCTTGTTAATGGCATTGAACGGTTTTTTGGTGGTATTGATAGAAATGCCGTTGATGGCTTTCTTGGAACGCAGTACCGGCATGTATCGGTATATTGTAACGGGCGTATTGTGTTTGCCTGTTGCCTTTGCTTTACTGTATTTCGGGCAAAATTTGTTCATTTTAGCTGTGATTTACACGCTATTCATGACCTTTTCCGAGATTTTTGCCATGCCGTTTATGATGAATTTTGCCATTTCCAGACCGGCCGCCGAACGTCAAGGACAATATTCGGCTTTGTATTCTATTGCTTATGGCATAGCCAATATTGTAGCGCCGTCGATGGGTTTAGGCTTAGCAGCTTACTTAGGTTTTCACCAAACTTTTTTGGTATTTATAGTCACCAGCATCCTTACAGCAATTGGCTTTATCGTACTTAGCAAAAACAAGCGCTCCGGTAAGCCCTAGAAATTAGTAGGATAAAAGGCATCTTTAATGTGTACGATTTCGGGCTCCGGAAAATGGTGCACGATGGAGATGATGTCGAAACGTACATCCATAGTCAATTTGTTTTTCTGAATATAGCCTTCAGCCAGAAACTGGTATTGCCGTTGTTTCTGTTTGGTAACAGCCCGTTCGGGATACCCGAATTTATCGGTTCCACGGGTTTTAACTTCTACAAAAACGAGTTCGCCTTTCTTTTTGCAAATGATATCGGCTTCCGATTGGCCAAAACGCCAATTGGTTTCTAAAATGGTGTATCCGTTTTGTTCTAAAAACGTTACCGCCAGCGATTCTCCTTGTTTACCTACTTCTTGATTGTTTGTTGTTGTTGAATTATCCATATAGTTCGTAATGTATATCCTTCTTCTCATATCCCATCGCCTTCATACGATCTTTGGCTTCATTAATCATGGCTGTCCAGCCACATAACATAAATTGAACAGGGCGTTTATCGGCAAATATGCGTTCGTAAACGGCATGAACATAACCTTTTTCTCCTTTCCAGTTTTCATCACCACGCGATAAAACCGGTATATAATGGAAATTAGGCATGTCTTTTTCTAATTGTTCAAACTCGCTACGATACAGAATATCGCCTTCAACGCGTGTTCCGTAAATTAAATATAAATTTTTACAGGCTTTACCGGTGTTTTTAAAGTCTTGAATCATAGCACGGAAAGGAGCTATGCCGGTTCCGGTACATACAAAGCAAATATCGGTTTCTACCGGGTGATGCAATACAAATTTCCCTAAAGGACCACGCATCGGTACATCCATTCCTTCTTTTATATTGTCAAATAAGTAAGAAGTTCCGGTACCATTTAAAGCCAATACAATCACGAGTTCAATACGATTAGTGCCATCCGGAGCCGAGGCAATGGAATAGCTGCGCCAACGCAAGTTTTTCTTCTCATGAATGGGTAAATCCATAGTCACGAATTGTCCGGGTATAAAATCGAACTTTTCTACCTCGGGGAATTCTATATAGAAACGACGTGTATTATGAGTTTCTTGTTCTATTTTGTAAAACACGCCTTTCAACCAGGTCACTTCAGCCATTAGTATATTGTGGATTTATGGGGTTTAGTAATGCGGGTCAAAAATAGACAAACCTTTTTTGTTCACAAACTAAATTTATTATTGATAATAGTCAATTTGGGGTATCCGTGCCAGTACGCATATACTATACCCTATAATAGGGATTGTGCAGCTAGGTAAAAAGTCGGACTTTTGTTACAAATTATAACCCCAAAAAAATAGTCATCATGAAACAACATTTTTCCCTCCTTGCTTTATTCTTAATTGGTTTCTTTGTAAGTGCCAATGCTACCGTTCGTACTGTAAATAACAATTTTACATCGCCCGGTCAATTTACTTCTGTACAATCGGCTATCACTGCTGCTAGTGCCGGTGATACCATTTTAATTCATGCTTCGCCGGTTAATTACAATTCATTTTCTGTGAATAAACAATTGGTGTTTTTCGGTACCGGTCATAACCCACAAACTACTAATGCATTAAGAGCTTATATGCAAGATGTCATTTTAACCAGTGGTTCTTCCGGTTCTAAATTTTATGGTTTGGATGCGAATTATTTTTATCCGAATGTTTACAATATTACCAATGTTTACATTTCACGTTGCCGCATCAATGTAAATGTGCAAGCAAACAGCCAAAATTTAGATCATTGGACCATTGAAGGATGTTATTTTGCCAGTGCCGGTGCTAATTTAACAATGAGTAACAATAC